>JBDSSR010000254.1:0-10630 GCA_039928675.1 Sphingomicrobium sp.
AGCTGTCCCTCGACCTTGCGCCCATCGTCCAGAACGACGGCGGTGACTTGGCCGCTGTCACCGTCGCGAAGGACCTCGACGATCCGGCCTTCGATCCGCTCTACTCCGCGCGCTTCGGCAAACTCGCGAAGCATCGTCGCGTACAGGCTCGCGTCGAGATGAAAGGCGTAGGACAAAGGCGAAACCGGCGAGCCCGGCTCGGGCGGCGCGGGTGGCGCGAAGCGGTTGTTGAAAGCTGCCAGCGCGGAGAGCGAGTAAGCTGCCAGCGGGCCGATCGAGGGATTTTTGCGATGCTTGAGCCACAGTTGGTGGAACGCGACCCCGTCGAGGCTGCTGCCGATATGACCGAAAGGATGAAAGTAGCGCTCGTCCTTGGCGCCCCAGCCGACGAAATCGATGCCGAGCTTGTAGGTGGCCTTGGTGGCGGCCATGAAATCGGGTTCCGCAATGCCGAGCATCTGATTGAATTCGCTCATTGGCGGGATCGTCCCTTCGCCAACCCCGACGGTGCCGATCGCTTCGGATTCGATCAGCCGGACGCGGCGTTGGGGGGTCGTCAGGAACCGCCCGGCAGCGGCCGCAGTCATCCAGCCCGCGGTGCCACCACCGACGATCACGATTTCCCGGATCGGTTGGGCCTCTCCTGTCTCCATAAGGGGCACTGGTAAGGGCTAGCGAGCAATGACGGAACCCGTTTTGCGTGTTCGCCGATCGTCACTATGCAGGAACGCGATGACGATCGATCGACTATACGCCGGGGTCGAGCTTGGCGGGACCAAATGCGTTGCAATTCTCGCCGCGGGGCCGGGGGCCATCGTGGCGCTCGAAACCGTGCCGACCACCTCGCCCGACGAAACGCTGGGCCGGATCGAGTCGCTAGTCACCGGGTGGGCGTCCAAGCACAGCCTCGACGGTCTCGGCGTAGCCAGCTTCGGCCCGCTCGACCTGGCAGCGGGGCGGATCACGACAACCC
The DNA here is from genome assembly GCA_039928675.1 of Sphingomicrobium sp. Lineage (GTDB taxonomy): Bacteria > Pseudomonadota > Alphaproteobacteria > Sphingomonadales > Sphingomonadaceae > Sphingomicrobium. The sequence continues at coordinate 974 of JBDSSR010000254.1, forward strand.
CCAAGCCGGGCTGGGCAGGGACCGACGTCCTTGCCCCGCTTCAGCGTGCTTCGGGCGTCGCCGCGCGCTTCGACACCGATGTCAACGGAGCAGCCTTGGCCGAGATGCGGTGGGGGGCGGGCAAGGGGATGGATGACTTCGCTTACGTCACCGTCGGGACCGGCGTCGGGGTCGGTCTGATCGTCAATGGTCTGCCGACGCGCGGATTTGCCCATGGTGAGCTTGGTCATATCCGCGTCGCTAGGCTCGCTGACGACGGCTTTGCCGGGTCGTGCCCCTTTCACGGCGATTGCGTCGAAGGGCTCGCGGCCGGGCCGTCGCTTGCGGCCCGCGTCGGCGCCGACGGGATTTCCGGGGTTGCCGTCGAGGATCCCTTGTGGGAGTCGGTCGCATCGGCGCTCGCCCAATTGTGCCACACCATTGTCTGCGCCGCGGCACCGCGGGCAATCGCGATGGGCGGAGGCGTGATCGACAGGCAGCCGCATCTGCTCGAACGTGTCGAAGCGATGCTTCGCAAGAGCCTCAACGGTTATATGCAGCTGCCCGACGGCGGGCCCTACGTGCGCGCCCCCGCGCTTGGCAGCGATGCCGGGCCGCTGGGCGCAATTGCGCTTGCTATGACGGCTCGGTCATAGCGCCGACGAGCAGCCGTGCGCCGCCGCTATCGACAGCTTCGCCGGGCTCGGCGAGCACGCAGTCGCCCGCGGCGGGCCCATCGATCGGAAGCAGCCAGCGGCGGCGGTCTGTCAGCGGGTCGGAGCGGCCGATCGCCAAGGTGAAGTGCGGGCCATCGACGAGCGTCCGCTCGTCGCGCGCGCCCAGCCGCTGGAACAGATGTTCGGGAAAGGGCGCGCGGTCCGCGACTTCCAGTGCGTCGTCGAGATGGAGTTCGCGCGGACGGCCATAATCGTAGAGCCGGTAGGTGACGTCGGAGTTCTGCTGGAATTCGAGAAGAGAAATCCCGGCGCCGATGGCGTGGATCGTTCCCGCCGGGACGAAGACGAAGTCACCCGCGCGGACTTCTCGCCAATGTACCAGCTGTTCGATCGACCCATCGATTGCGGCTTCGCGAAGCCTTTCTTGGGCGATTTGGCCGGTCAGTCCAAGGCCGAGCGTGGCCCCTGGCTCGGCGTCGAGAATGTACCAGCACTCGCTTTTTCCCTGCACAAGCCCACGCGCGCGCGCCGCCGTGTCGTCGGGATGGACCTGGATTGAAAGGCGCTCGCTGGTGAAGATATATTTGGCCAGCAGCGGGAGTTCTTCACCGCCGCCGACAAACCACACTTCGCCGATTCGCTTGCCGGGCGGAGAGTCGAACATTGGCGGAAGCCGCGTTCGTCCCCACGGCTTTTCGACGTAACGGCGGACGAGCCTCATGCGCGGTTGTTGCGGCCAAGTGCGCGGCGAAGGATCGGCTCGACGAGCCGGGCCATGGCGTCGTAGCCGGCCTCGGTGGGATGAACGCCGTCGTAGGCAAGTCCGGGGCGCATTGCGCCGGTGCCGTCATCGAGCACCCGGTCGTAGTCGATGAAGATTGCTCCGCTGATCGCTGCAAAGCGCCTCAGCCAGCGGTTGAGCGCGGCGATCGGCGCCCTGGTCTCCAGCCCGGGTCGCCAGGGAAAAGCGCCGGCGGGAGGAATCGACGCGAGCAACACCCCGATCCCGTGCGCCCGGGCGATGTCGCTGATCATTCGGACATTGGCCTGCGTCATGCCCGCGGTCATCGGACCGGTATTCCCGGCGACGTCGTTGGTGCCGGCCATCAGATGCATCAGCCGCGGCTTCAAATCGACGACATCGGCCATCATTCGAAGGACCATTTGCGGTGTCGTCTGCCCGCCAATCCCGCGACCGACCCGGCGCGGTGAAAAAAAGGCCGGGCGCTTGTCTTTCCATCCTTCAGTGATCGAATCGCCGAGGAACACGACATCGACCGGCGCATTTGCGGCCATCAGCCGAGCGTTATCAGCGCGGTACCGGGCAAGGTTCGGAAAATCGAGCGTTGGCAAGATCTCGCGCTCGCACTGCTGGCGCAGCGTCTCGGCCGAAGCGGGAGCGGCCGAAAAGGCGAGTGGCGCGGCGAGACCGCTCTGGATCAACAGTCGGCGGCTCAACATTGTCAAAGTCTCTCCATCAGCGAACAGATTTCCATGCGTGTTCTTGGCTGTGGCGTTACCCCGCTCGAATCGAACAGGACGTGGGTGGGCGCGTCGGACACAAGCCTTGGCCAATGCGCCAGTCCCGGCCCGTTGGGATCGCCGGTCCGGATGAAATTTACCCAATAGGGTTTCAGCGTCAGGCCCTGGCCGAAAGTCGAACTGCCGAACGCATAGGCAATCTCGGCCGAATGCGTGGTTTGGCCACCATTGTCGGCAGCGTCGAATTCATATTCCCAAACCGGGGCCTGCCTGGCCGCGAAGATCGACGCGAACCGCATCGTTGGACAGCGGAAGGTGACGTCGGTGCCGATCTGCACGTCGCGCGAACCACGACGGGGATCATCCGCCGGATCGGGCGCATCAAGATGGTAATAGGCGCGCGCCGAAGGGGCCATCGCGCCAAAGGCCTTGTCGACAAAGGAGTCACGGTGCGGCCGGTCGCCAGGAACGTCGAGCTCGATCCGGTTGCTTCCAATGATGATTGGCCTTGCCGGCGCGTCCGTCAGCAACTCTTCCGGGGAGCGCGGCAAGACGTTGCCGTCGATGGTGGTTCGGAGCCACAGATAGTCGTCCGCTTCGAGCGCGTCGTCGTGCAATTGCCGGCCTGCGGCGAGAAGCGCGACCGGTGAGGCGTTGCGAAGCTTTTGAAGATCGCCGCCGGTGCCAATGATCGCATCGGCCTGATCGCCAATCTGCTGCGCATCGGCAAGCGATCGAAACGGCAGTCCAAAACCGGGCGTCCCGCTTTCCATGATCGCCTTGTGGAACAGCCCCCGGCCCTCGGGTGAAGCAATCAGCAGGCCGACATCCTGGGAGCCCGCCGATTCGCCCGCGATCGTCACGTTGCCGGAGTCGCCGCCAAACCGCGCGATGTTGCGCTGGACCCAGCGCAGCGCCGCTATCTGGTCCATCAGCCCGTAATTGCCCGACCCGCCCTGCTCGGCGGTGAGCTTGCGGTGAGAAAGAAAGCCGAAAATGTCCAACCGGTAGCGAACACCGACGATGACCACCTGTTTGCCAAGGTCGGACAGAACGATGTCATTGGGTCCGCCAGCGCGATTGCTTCCGCCGTGAATCCACACGACGACCGGAAGCTTTGCCGATATCGCCGGCGAACTAATGTCCAGCGTCAGGCAGTCTTCATTGCCGATGACGAAATCGCCGTGGTTCCAGCCATAATCATTTTGAAGGCACGACGCGGGCTGGGCCAGCGAATCCCGAACGCCAGCCCAGCTGGCCACTGGTTGGGGCGGCTTCCAGCGAAGCGGGCCAAGCGGCGGCGCGGCAAATGGGATTCCGCGAAACAACAGCCCGCCGTTCCACGGCGTTCCGCGAACTGCGCCCCCGTCGACCTTGATGTCGGCCGGCGTGGTTGATGCCAATGATGCCGCGGAGCAAGCGAGCAGTGTGGCGACGAAAACCTGTCTGAGCATAATCGGACAATAGCGCCTCGCGACTAGCTTGTGCGACGGATTTTTCGCTGCCAGTCTCGGCACACGGCTTTTGGGGAGATAATGCGTGCAGCAACAGCGGCAAAGTGCCGGCGTCACGAGCGCCTTCGTCATCGTTACCTGCCTGTTCTTCGCCTGGGGTTTCATCACTGCGCTCAACGACCCCTTGGTCGCCGCTGTGAAGGGCATCTTCACGCTCAGCCGGTTCGAGGCGCAATTCATCGCCTTTGCCTTTTTCATCGCTTACGGCCTGGTTTCCTTTCCGGCCGCCGCTTTGCTTTCGCGAACGCGCGCGATGTCGTCGATCGTCGCCGCGCTGATCACCATGATTGCCGGCTGTGGCCTCATCCTGCTTGCGGCCAATCTGGCGATCTTTCCGCTGGTTCTTGTTGGGCTGTTCGTGCTCGCCAGCGGGATCACGATCCTGCAGGTTGCCGCTAACCCGCTGGTGGCCGCGCTTGGCGATCCTAAGTACAGCCATTTTCGCCTGACCTTCAGCCAGACCTTCAACAGCCTCGGCACTTTTATTGCGCCGATCCTTGGTGCGCACCTGTTCCTCAAGGGCGTCGAGGTGAAGGAGGGGACAGCCATCACACCGGACGTTCGCGCCCACGCGCTCGGCGGGATCGATACCGCTTATCTGTGGCTGTGCGGATTGATCGCGATCCTGACCTTATTCATGTGGCTTTCGCGCAATACGGTCGGCTCGGCGCTGCCCGAAGATTCCCACCGCGGGACCAAGCAGAGCGTCGGGTCGCTGATCAGCGATGCGTTGAGCTCGCGCTGGGCGATGTTCGGCGGCGCGGCAATCTTCCTTTACGTCGGCGCCGAAGTCGCGATCGGAACGCAGATGACTGCGTTCCTTAATGACAATGCCATCTGGGGGCTGTCCGACGCTCCGTTCCGAGTGCCGCTGCTGGGCGTGACGATGGGAAGCGACGGAATCCACGGCGTATCGGTCGAAGAAGCCGGCAAAGCGGTCGCTTTCTACTGGGGCGGAGCAATGGTTGGGCGAGCTGTCGGCGCGGCGCTCCTCGCGCGCTTCCCTGCGCCAAAGTTGCTCGCCACCTTCACCGCCATCGCCTGTGCAATGTGCCTGTATGTTGCGACTGTCGGCGGAGTGACCGCGGGCTTTGTCGCGCTGTGCATCGGCCTGTTCAACTCGATCATGTTTCCGGTGATCTTCACGATCACGCTCGAGCGGTCGTCGGCCAGTGCAGAGGCAACGTCGGGCCTGCTGTGTACCGCGATCGTTGGCGGCGCGCTGATCCCGCTTCTAGTCGGCAAGTTCTCGGAGATGACGAGCTACCACGCGGCGCTTCTCATCCCGGCGATCTGCTACGCAGTTCTGTGCCTGTTCGCGCTCGCTTCGCTGCGGGTCAGGGTGCGGCTGCGCGACGAGCCGGCAGCAGCATCGATCCACTAGCTTTTCGCAGTCATCAGGGTTGGCGGTAGGGAACCCATTCGCCGAAGTGGCACCAGGCCGGGGGGATGATCGCTCCCGGCTCGGTGGCACGGACTTGGTCGCCGCGGCAATATTCGCCGCTGGTCCCTTGCGTGGATATCGTGTTGAACGGGCTCAATCCCCGGCATTCGCCGGGCAAATGGTTGACGTAGATCGTCCGGCCATAGCCGTATGCGATCGTCGACGAGTCAACCGCGCGCAAGTTTTGCGCCGGTTGGGTGGTGACGCAGGTTTGCGGCGGGCCAGCGACATATCCGGCCAGTTCGCGCGCAAACGCAGCGTTGGGCTGTGCGACCGGCTGCGGCGCGCAACTCGCCAGAGCGAAGGCTGCGGCGAACGGGACTAGGGCACGCATGGCGAATCTCCTTTTTTGGGTCGGCATTGCTTCGCGCGATCGAGCCGGGGCGCGAGGAATCCCGGCACGGTGTCGAAGTGTAGTGCCTCATACCACGAAAGCGCGTGGGGTGGGGGCGGAATGACCGCGGGGCAAAGGAAGGCGGTTGAGACTTTGCCAATAGGCGATCGATGCATCGCGCCACCAATGCGCTTCGGCGCTTTGAAGATCGAGACCTGACGCCACTTCGCGGTGACGTTGCGGATCGACGAGGGGTGCAAGCCGGGTCCACTCATCGCGCATCGATTCAACCGTGCGCACGCCTTGGTCATATCGCGCCACCAGTTCGCTCCACAAGGGTCGCCCGGATCGCATGCGATACGTCCACGGCACATGGTGGAACCACAGCAACACATTGTCGGGCACACAGGCGAGGCTTGCGAAGCAGCGTGCGACGGGCGGCGCATATTGCGCAACCGCATTGCTTCCCGAAGCGGTCCGATCGAAGCCGATTCCGCGGGCGTCGGCGCGATGGTAATAGGTCGGGTTCCACATCGGCTCGGACTGGTCATGAAGCCATGGGCCGGGCCCGTAGTGATGATCGCTGGCCATCAAATGCCCGAGCCCCAGTGGAGTCATGGCGTTGACCTCGGCCTCTCTTGATCCAAGCATCAGCTCGACCACCGGCGCATCCAGTCGCGGGTCGTTGCCCCACGTCATGCGAACCCATTCGTCGGCGATCGCCCGCGGCCCGCTATCCGGATTCCAAGCAAGGCGCCCGAATGCATACCAATTGGCCTGGTCAAATTGTGACCCTGTCCAGTTGCGGTCCGACCCGGCATTGGCGACGCCGGCCATCGCGGTGATCGAATCGCGGACTTGGGCCCGGGCGCCTGGCCGGAAGGTATGGCTGCGGAGCGTTTCCGACCACATCGGGCCAAGGAACACCACACCGCTTCTCTGGCCAAGATATTCGCGGGTGAGCTGGACTTCGAGGCCAAGTTGCGTGCGCGGCATTGCCCCGAACAGCGGATGAAATGGCTCGCGAGGCTGGAAATCGACCGGACCGTTTTTGACCTGGACAATGACATTGGCTGCGAACTTGCCGTCCAGTGGAGCGAACTCGTCATACGCCTGTTCGGCGCGGTCGTCCTTGTCGGTTCCAGCATAGACAAACGCCCGCCAGATCAACGTTCCGCCGTGCGGCGCGAGTGCCGTGGCAAGCATGTTCGCTCCGTCGGCATGAGAGCGGCCGTAAGCCTGCGGGCCGGGCTGGCCTTCGGCATTGGCCTTGACCAGGAACCCGCCGAAATCGGGGATTGTGCGATAGATTTCGTCGGTCTTTGCCGCCCACCATTGCTTGACTCGTGGGTCGAGCGGGTCGGCGGTTTTGAGGCCGCCAAGCTCGATCGGAGCCGAAAAGCGCGCAGCGAGATAAAGGCGGATGCCGTAAGCGTGCCAGGCCGAGGCAAGCGCCGCGATCTTGGCGAGATAGGGCGCCGTCAGAATTCGCGCATCCGCATTGACGTTGTTGATCACGACGGCGTTGATACCCACCGACGAATTGGCCCGTGCGTAATCGATCATTCGCGAATCGACCGCTGGAAGCTGGTTCCAGTTCCACAACGAACGCCCCGAGTAGCCGCGTTCGACAGTCCGATCGAGATTGTCCCAGTGATCGAGCATCCGAAGGCGCACCAGGGGCCGGTCACGAATGTCGAGAGCGGCGATGTCGCGACCGGTCTGAATGAGCCGAAGGAGAGCGAACGCGCCGTAAAGCACGCCCGTCTCGCTGTTCGCCGAAATTTCGGTGACCGGCGGCCCGCCAATGCGCCGCGAGCGTATACGAAACCCGTCGCTGCCGAGACCGTTGGCTTGCGCCCCCGGAGAATTGACGAGGAGCAGGATCGCGCCGGGCCTCAGGGTCGTTCACCCGACTGGGCGTGCCAGCAATCCCGACAGCCCGCGAGTCAGTTCGGCGGCGGCCGCATCGACCCCCGGGCTCGCGGTCTGCACCACAATCGCCGTCGCGTGCGGCGCAATCCTTGCGAGCTGGGCAGCGGGCAAGGGCGGGTAGCGGAGCCATAATTCGTAGCCGTCCTCGGCCAGCGCCGGCGACGCGACCGCAGGCGGCGAGAGCGGAGCAAGCAGGGCAAGCATGGCGAGCAGCAGCTGAAGCGATCGAACCAATGGCACGCGCGTTGTCCTCGTTGACATGAGTCCCCGGCAGCGTAGCATTGGTAGTGCTACCCTAGGAGGGAATATGGACCTGACGCGTCGCCAGGCGCTGGCAGTGGGGGGCGCCGTCGTGGCGAGCGCTTCGGTGCCCGCGACTGCATCTGCAAAAACCGTGTCGCTGGACCGTGTTGCAAAGCGCGGCGGGCGGCATTTCGGATCGGCCGTGGCGTGGGGTTTGCCCGATGCCGATCGCGGGAGCTTTGCCAACCCTCGATACGCCGCGATCCTGAAGCGCGAATGCGGCGTGCTGGTTCCCGAAAACGAACTCAAGTGGCAATCGTCGAGGCCGGGCCCCGACCGCTTCGACTTTCGTGCGTTCGATGCGATCGCCGATTATGCCGCGCGCAACCACTTCAAGCTGCGCGGACACACCTTGTTCTGGACGCCTACCAAATGGTATCCAAAGTGGCTTGCCGACACGGATTTCGGACCCAATGGACGCAGCGCCGCCGAGGCGCTCCTTATCAATCACGTGCAAACCGTTTGCCGCCGATATGGCACGCGCATCCATTCCTACGACGCGGTCAATGAGGCGATTCAGCCCGAAACCGGCCAGATTCGCGATACCAATGTCACGCGCGCGATCGGCGGCGAAGCATTTCTCGACCTGATGTTTCACACTGCCCGGGCCGAAGCCCCGCATGCCCAGCTGGTCTACAATGATTATATGAGTTGGGAGCGCACTGGCGATGACGAACGCCACATGCGCGGCGTGCTCAAGCTGCTCGAGGGGTTTCGCAAACGCGGGACGCCCGTGGACGCGCTTGGCGTGCAGTCACACATCCGGCTGCTCAAGCACCAGTCGGTCGCGCAAATCGTTCGCGAGTCCGAGGGGCCATGGCGGCACTTCATCGATCAAGTGGTGGCGATGGGCTACCAACTGATCATCACCGAGTTCGACGTCAACGACCGAACCGCACCGACCGCGATCAGCCAGCGGGATCGGATGGTTGCCGACTATGCCCGCGCCTATCTCGACCTGATGCTCAGCTACTCCCAGCTTGGCGACGTCCTCGCCTGGGGGATGGTCGACCGTTATTCGTGGCTCGACGATTTCGATCCGCGAGCGGACAAAAGGCTCAAGCGCGGCACCCCCTATGATTTGCACTTCCGGCCCAAGCCGTTGCGCAATGCGATCGAGGCGGCACTCGCCCACGCTGCCCCTCATGCGTAGCCGATGCCTGAGTTTTTGCGCGTTCGCCTCGCTTTTGCCTGCGTCGTGCGCGGCGCCGCAAATTTCAAATACCCCAGCGGCGCCACGCACAATCGCGATCACCATAGACGACCTGCCCGTCCACGCGCCTTTTCCGCCCGGAACCACGCCGACGCAGGTCAACGAGCAGCTGATCTCGGCGCTTCGTAATGGCGGTGTCAAAACCGTGACTGCCTTCGTCAACGGCCATTCGCTCGAAACCAGCCCGGAGACTGAACAGGTACTTGAGGAATGGCGCCGGGCTGGCGCGATCCTTGGCAACCATGGCTGGTCGCACAAGAACCTCAACGACCTAAGCGCAGCAGACTATGAGCGCGAAGTCCTCCTCAATGAGCCGCTGCTCGAGCGGCTCGGCGGCGGCACCGACTGGCACTGGTACCGCTTTCCCTACCTCGCCGAGGGCGAAGATGCCGCCAAACGTGCCGAGATCCGGTCGTTCCTGGCGCAGCACGGCTATCGCATCGCGGCCGTCACCATGAGCTTTTCGGACTGGCAGTGGACGGCGCCTTACGCACGCTGCGCGACGGCCGGCAACACCCGCGCTATCGCCGAGCTGGAGCGGATGTACCTTGAAGCGGCAACGGCCGACGCCGACTATACGCGGATGATTGCGGTCAAGCTCTATGGGCACGACATCCCCCACGTGGTTCTGCTTCACGTCAGCGCGATGACTGCACGGATGATGCCGCGACTGCTCGATCTTTACCGTCGGCTGGGCTTTCACTTCATTTCTCTGGGCGAAGCCGAAGCTGATCCATCGTACGCCGAAGACATCGATCCTCGCCTTGCGCCACGTA
>JBDSSR010000255.1:0-3793 GCA_039928675.1 Sphingomicrobium sp.
CGACCGCATCGGCAAGCGCCGACGCATCCTCGATCTCGCCCAGCTGAATCCCTGTTTCCGGAGGCAGTCGCTTGTTGAGCTTCGCGTAGTTTTCGAACTGGTCGATGACAGAGCGCATCAGCGCCTGGGCATCGGGGCCGTCGGCCGGCTCCTCCTCGACGTCTTCGATCTCGGCAATTGTGTGACCGTCACGCGGCACAAGATTGACCAGGCGTGCGCGCCTGGCGCCCTCGACCAGCACCCGGACGGTGCCATCGGGAAGCTTGAGCAGCTGCATCGCGGTCGCGACCACTCCGAGGTCATAGAGCGCGTCGCGATCGGGGTCGTCCTCGCCCGGGTCGAGCTGGGCAACGAGGAACAGTTCCTTGTCGGCGGACATTGCCGATTCCAGCGCTGCGACCGACTTTTCGCGGCCGACGAACAGGGGCACGATACGGTGCGGGAAAACGACGATGTCGCGAAGTGGAAGGATTGGGAGGAAGCGGGTCATTGCCGACATATGGGCGGGCCTCACCGGTGGCGCAACAAAGCGCCGCCAACATTTCCCTTAAATCGCCGCCAGCGCGGTGAGTCACGAAAAAGACACGCTCTGGCGTGAAGTGAATGTTTCGCGCCTTTGTGAATGGCCGATTCTGTAATCGTTCAGCTTGGATACCTATCTAGGAAGTGTGAAAACCAGATATTTGCTTCTAGCGCTCGGCGCATCGTCGCTTTCAGCGATTGCTTCGGCGCAATACGCCCCGGCTCCGCCACCGGTTATCCGTCGCCCCGCGGTTGCCGAGCCGTGGATGGCTCCGCAGTTCCCGCCGGGCCAATTGCCGGGCCAGGTCCAGGCGCAACCCTGGCAATCGCCAGCGGTCCCGGCGGACCGAAGGGCCAAGCTGGAACCGATCGACCTGCCCCCCGCGATCGAGCAGGGCGTCGACATGATCTACATCGACGAGGAGCTTGTTCCGCGATCGGTGCAGGTCAACGGCCCCTTGAGTGGAATGAATTTTGCTGACTGGAGCGGCGCTCCGCTCGACCTGTTCGCTTCGGTCAACCCGATCTACACCCAGCTTCGTCGCGGGTTGATCAAGTATCGCCAGAACTGGGGAAGCCTGCCGCAGGGCCCGGTCCTGTCGGGGCCGACACTGAAGCCCGGCTCATCGGGCGAGCGGACGGCGGATCTTCGCAACCGCCTCGGCCTTGCCGCAGGGACCACCTACGATGCCGCGCTTGCCGCTCGCGTAAAGGCTTTTCAGGCCGTCCACGGGCTCAAGGACGACGGGATCGCCGGCGCGAGCACGATCGACGCCCTCAATCGTGGCGCACCCTATTATGAGCAGCTGATCCTCATCAATCTGGAGCGCGCAAAGCGGCTTCCAGCGCCGGAGGAGCAAAGCAAATATGCAATCGTCGACTCCGGTGACGCTCGGCTTTCGCTGTGGGAAAACGGGCGCAAGGTGGACGAGATGAAGATCGTCGTCGGCAAGTCCGAGACGGCGACGCCAATGATGGCGGCCTATATCCGCTACGCCAGCGCCAATCCCTATTGGAACGTTCCGCCGGAACTGATCCGAAGCCTCATCGGGCCGCGCATCGTCACCCAGGGCATCAGCTATTTGAGCGAGCGCGAATATCAGGTTCTGTCGGGCTTCGGCGATGACCAGAAGGTGCTCGATCCCGCAAGTATCGACTGGGAAGCGGTCGTCGCGGGACGCGAGGACGTCCGCCTTCGCCGCCTGCCCAGCCCGGCCAATTCCATGGGCATGATGAAGTTCATGCTGCCCAATTATTTCGGCATCTATCTCCACGATTCGCCGGAGAAGGAGCATTTCACCAAGAATGAACTGTGGGTCAGCAACGGCTGTGTTCGGGTCGAGGATTACAAGCGGTTCGCAAGCTGGCTGTTCGACGGCTACGTGCCCAAGGGCCATAATCCCAAGGTCGAGGAAGAGATTGACCTGCCCAAGCCGGTCCCGGTCTACATGACCTATTTGACCGCACAGCCGACCGCCGACGGAGTGCGGTTCATGGAAGACCATTACGGGCGCGACGCCAACCTAATGCAGCGTTACGGAACGCAGCTGTCGGCGGCCGTCCGCGGCGAGTAATCGCGCTTAGCGATGTGCGGAAGGTAGAGCGGACTTTAGCCGGATTCGCCGCCGCCGCGGCGGCGATCTGACATCGCCTCAGGCGGCGTCGCCGGTCTTGTCCTTGCTAGCGTAGACCCGCACCGGTTCCTTGCGACCCTCGACCACGTCCTTGTCGATATGCACTTCGTCGACACCGTCCATCGAGGGCAGGTCGAACATCGTATCGAGCAGGATAGCCTCGAGGATCGAGCGCAGCCCGCGGGCGCCGGTCTTGCGCTCGATCGCCTTGAGCGCGACCGCGCGAAGCGCGTCGTCGGTGAACTCGAGCTCGACATCTTCCATGTCGAACAGCTTGGCATATTGCTTGACCAGCGCGTTCTTCGGCTCGACCAGGATCTTGACCAGCGATTCCTCGTCGAGGTCTTCGAGCGTCGCGATGACCGGCAGTCGGCCGATGAACTCGGGGATCAATCCGAATTTCAGCAAGTCTTCGGGCTCGCAATTCTTGAGCACCTGGCCGGTCTTGCGCTCGTCGGGGGCAGCGACATGCGCGCCAAAGCCGATCGACTTGCCCTGCAGCCGGTCGCCGATGATCTTTTCGAGGCCAGCGAAGGCTCCGCCGCAAATGAACAGGATGTTGGTCGTGTCGACCTGCAGGAACTCCTGCTGGGGATGCTTTCGCCCGCCCTGCGGCGGAACGCTTGCAGTGGTCCCTTCCATCAGCTTCAGAAGCGCCTGCTGGACTCCTTCGCCCGACACGTCGCGGGTGATCGAGGGGTTGTCCGACTTGCGGCTGATCTTGTCGATTTCATCGATGTAGACGATCCCGCGCTGGGCTTTTTCGACATTATAGTCGCTCGCTTGGAGCAGCTTGAGGATGATGTTCTCGACGTCCTCGCCGACGTATCCCGCTTCGGTCAGCGTGGTCGCATCGGCCATTGTGAACGGAACATCGAGAATCCGCGCAAGGGTCTGTGCAAGAAGCGTCTTGCCGCAGCCCGTGGGGCCGATCAAAAGAATGTTCGATTTGGCCAGCTCGACGTCCTGGCCGGTCTTCGAACCGTGCGACAAGCGCTTGTAATGATTGTGAACCGCGACCGACAGGACGCGCTTCGCGCGGTTCTGGCCGATCACATAGTCGTCGAGGACCTTGCAGATTTCGGCGGGCGCAGGAACCCCGTCGCGGGTCTTGACCAGCGCCGATTTGGATTCCTCGCGGATGATGTCGTTGCACAGCTCGACACATTCGTCGCAGATGAACACCGTCGGCCCGGCGATCAGCTTCCTGACCTCGTGCTGGGACTTGCCGCAGAACGAGCAGTAAAGGGTGCTCTTGCTGTCGCTGCCTGAAAGCTTGGTCATTCCAGTCCTTGCATGACGGTCACCACGGACCGCTTCTTTTCAAAGGGCATGCTAGCCCACTCTATGCCACAATCAACTCTGCTCGATCGTTAACGCTCCGATCCGGGCATTTGCGCTTTGATTACAAGAATATGGATTGGCGCGGCGATCCCCGCAAGGGGCCAGTGTCACGCTTTGAGACAGTCGAGTGCCTCGCGCATCGCGTCCTGGAAGCTGGAACGCGCATAAATGTCATTATGCCCCGACCGCGCGATAGTCCGGTCGAACACCAGGTTGCGAACCCGCGGCCGCAACGCGTCGGTCCGCGCGGTGGGAACGATCTCGTCATGTTCGGCGGCCACGATCGCGACCGG
>JBDSSR010000256.1:0-2607 GCA_039928675.1 Sphingomicrobium sp.
GATCGAGCCTCCCGCCACGCCCTTTGCATTTTGCAGCGTGCCAAGGCTAGAGCCGTGCGGCCATGACCGACGCCGAAATGCTCGCCCAGATCAGTGCTGCCCCCGACCTTCGCGCGCTTGACGACTTACGCGTTGCAGCGCTCGGCAAATCGGGTTCGATCACTACGCTTTTGAAATCCCTGGGGGCGATGGACCCGGTGACGCGGGCCGCCGAAGCGCCAAAGATTCATCGCCTTCGCGAAGCGATCACCGACGCCATGACGTCGCGCCGTGCAATGCTTGAAACAGCCGAGCTCGATCGCAAGCTCGCGACCGAAACGCTCGACCTGTCGCTGCCCGCGAGCGAGATCGCCGCCGGCACCATCCATCCGGTGAGCCAGGTCATGGACGAGCTTGCCGAGATTTTCGCGGACCTCGGCTTTGCCGTTGCCGAAGGCCCCGAGATCGAGACCCAGTGGTACAATTTCGCCGCGCTCAACATGCCCGAAAACCACCCGGCGCGAGCAATGCAGGATACGTTCTACCTCGAGCCGCGCGCCGGAGCGGGGGGCGACGAGGAGGAACGGCGAGTTCTGCGGACTCATACCTCTCCGGTCCAGATCCGCGCGATGGAGGCCGGCGGAGCACCGATCTACACCATTGCTCCCGGGCGGGTTTACCGTTCGGACAGCGACTCCACGCACACTCCGATGTTCCACCAGGTGGAAGGACTGGTGATCGACAAGGGGATCCACCTTGGCCATCTGAAATGGACTTTGGAGACCTTCCTCAAGGCCTTTTTCGAGCGCGACGACATCGTCCTTCGAATGCGGCCGAGCTATTTCCCGTTCACCGAGCCGTCGGCCGAAGTCGACGTCGGCTGGTCGATGGAAAAGGGTCGGCGCGTTGTTGGCGGTGAAGAAGGATGGATGGAGGTTCTGGGAAGCGGGATGGTCCAGCCGCGCGTGATCGCCAACGCGGGACTCGATCCCGACCAATGGCAGGGCTTCGCGTTCGGCTGCGGAATCGACCGGCTGGCAATGCTCAAATACGGCATGGACGACCTTCGCGCCTTCTTCGACGGCGATATTCGCTGGCTCAAACATTACGGATTTCGCGCGCTCGAAGTGCCGACCCTGTCGGGCGGGGTGGGCGCATGAAGTTCACCCTCTCGTGGCTCAAGGACCATCTCGATACCGACGCTTCGGCACAGGAGATCGGGGACCGGCTGACTGCCATCGGCCTCGAGCTTGAAGCGCTCCTGAATCCGGCCGAGGCCCTGGCCCCCTTCAAGGTCGCGCGGGTGCTGACCGCGCAGCCGCATCCCCAGGCCGACAAGCTCCAGCTGTTAGTCGTCGATGCCGGGGACGGTCCGGTGCAAGTGGTGTGCGGAGCGCCCAACGCCCGGGCCGGAATGCTCGGCGTGTTCGGACCGCCTGGCGCTTACGTGCCGGGAAGCGGAATGACGTTGAAGGTCGCGGCGATCCGCGGCGTCGAGAGCTACGGAATGATGTGCTCGTCGCGCGAGCTCGAACTGGGCGACGACCACAGCGGCATCATCGAACTGCCCGGCGATGCACCGGTCGGACAAGACTATGCGGACTATGCGGGGCTCAACGACCCGCTGTTCGATGTCGCGATCACGCCCAACCGCCAGGACTGCATGGGGGTTCGCGGCATTGCCCGGGACCTGGCCGCCGCCGGCGTTGGCGCATTGAAGCCGCTTGCAGTGCCGCAGATCGAAGGCAGCTTTCCCTGCCCGGTTCCTGTCAGCATCGAAGATCCGCAAGGTTGCCCGGCTTTTTTCGGACGCGCGATTCGCGCGGTCTCGAACAAAAGCTCGCCCGGCTGGATGCAACAGCGGCTCAGGGCCGCGGGCCAGCGGCCCATCTCGGCGCTGGTCGATATCAGCAATTATGTGATGTTCGACCTCGGCCGGCCGAGCCATGCATATGATATTGCCAAGCTGACCGGCGGGCTGACTGCGCGTTTGGCGCGCGATGGCGAGACAGTTCGTGCGCTCAACGAGAAGGAATATGCGCTCCAGCCATTCATGACCGTCATCGCCGACGACAAGAGAGTTCACGACATCGCCGGGATCATGGGCGGCGAGGATTCGGGCGTCGGCGAAGACACCCGCGACGTCATGCTCGAGGTAGCGTTTTTCGCGCCCGAAGGGATCGCTCGGACCGGGCAGGCGCTGGCGTTGACGAGTGATGCGCGAAGCCGCTTCGAGCGCGGGGTCGATCCTGGATTTCTTGACGAGGGGTTGGCAATCCTGACCGGACTGATCGTTGATATCTGCGGCGGCGAGCCCTCGGCGCTGATCCGCGCCGGACAGCCGCCACTGGATGCTCGGACGATCGATTTCGATTTTGCGCGAACCAAGGCGTTGGCCGGACTCGGCGTCGCCGAGGACGATCAGCGGGCCATTCTCGAACGGCTCGGCTTCACGGTCGATGGCAATGACATCGGCGTCCCGACCTGGCGGCGTGACGTCGAAGGTCCGGCCGACCTGGTCGAGGAAGTCGCGCGGATCGTCGGCTATGATCAGCTCCCCACGACCGCGCTCAAGCGCCGCCCCGGGGTCGCTGAAGCGACCGCGACCTGGGGCCAGCTCACCGAGCG
>JBDSSR010000257.1:0-10812 GCA_039928675.1 Sphingomicrobium sp.
TGCCCGCGCTGTCGCCGACGATGGAAGAGGGGACGCTTGCCAAATGGCTGGTCAAGGAAGGGGATGAGGTCAAGTCGGGCGACATCCTGGCCGAAATCGAAACCGACAAGGCGACCATGGAATTCGAAGCCGTGGACGAGGGCAAGATCGCCAAGATCCTGGTTCCCGAAGGCAGCGAAGGGGTGAAGGTCGGTGCTCCGATCGCGATCCTTGCGGGCGAGGGCGAGGACGCTTCGGCGGTTCCGGCTCCGGCTCCGGCTAAGGCACCGGCTCAGGCATCCCCCGAGCCGGCCGAACAAACCGAAGTGCCCGAGGCTGAATCGCAGGGGAGCGAGGCAACCCCCACGCCGGTTCCCGGACAGATGGACAGTGCCGCTCGCGAACTGGTGGCCGATGTCGCCGGGACTCACGACGGGCCCGAGGTTCCCGACGGCACCCCGCTGGTCAGCGTCACTTTGCGCGAGGCGCTTCGCGACGCCATGGCGGAGGAAATGCGCAAGGACGACCGGGTCTTCGTAATGGGCGAGGAAGTCGCCGAATATCAGGGCGCCTACAAAGTGACCCAGGGCCTGCTCGACGAATTCGGGCCCAAGCGAGTGGTCGATACGCCGATCACAGAATATGGTTTTGCCGGGCTTGGCGCGGGCGCTGCAATGGGCGGTCTTCGCCCGATCGTCGAGTTCATGACCTTCAACTTCGCGATGCAGGCGATCGACCACATTATCAATTCGGCGGCCAAGACCAATTATATGTCGGGCGGCCAGATGCGCTGCCCGATCGTGTTCCGCGGCCCCAATGGAGCAGCGGCGCGGGTCGGCGCCCAGCACAGCCAGAATTACGCGCCGTGGTACGCCAGCGTCCCCGGACTGATCGTCATCTGCCCCTATAGCGCGGCCGACGCCAAGGGGCTGCTCAAGGCGGCGATCCGAACCGACGACCCGGTGGTGTTCCTCGAAAATGAGCTGCTTTACGGCCAGCATTTCGACGTTCCGGAAGGCGACGATTATGTCCTTCCGATCGGCAAGGCGCGGATCGTTCGGCCGGGCAAGGACGTCACCATCGTCAGCTATTCGATCGGAGTCGCGGTTGCGCTGGAAGCGGCGCGGGAGCTGGCCGAGCAGGGCATTGAAGCGGAGATCGTCGACCTTCGGACACTTCGCCCGCTGGACAAGGGCACCGTGCTCGAGAGCCTCAAGCGGACCAACCGCATGGTGGTGGTCGAAGAAGGCTGGCCGACCTGCTCGATCGCGTCCGAAATCATCGCCATCGCGATGAGCGACGGTTTCGACGATCTCGACGCTCCGGTGCTTCGGGTGAGCGACGCCGACGTGCCTTTGCCCTATGCCGCCAATCTGGAAAAGCTGGCGCTGATCAAGGCGAGCCAGGTGGTCGAGGCGGTGAAGGCTGTCTGCTACCGCTAGGGTAACCGACCGCGATCTGGTCCGGCTCTACTGGCCCGTCGAGCTGCGACCCGCGTTCGATGCGCTATTCAATCTCGACGATGCGATGGGGGATGTGGTCATGCGCGCAAGCCAACCCGCTCTTGCAGCGATCAAGCTGGCCTGGTGGCGCGAGCGGCTTGAGGAGCTCGACGACGGGCTGGTTCCGGCCGAGCCACGGCTTGCCGCGGTGGCTCGCGAACTCCTTCCAAAAGGCATAGCCGGGGCCGAGCTGGCGCAAATCGAAGCGGGGTGGGCGGCGTTGCTTCACGAGACGCCTGACACCGATGCCGCGCTGTTCCGGGGAGAAATGCTGTTCGCGCTCGCATCGCGCTTGCTTCAACCCGCTGCTTCGTCTGCGGTCACCGGAGCGGGGCGCCTGTACGCCGGCGCAAGCCTGGTTCGGCGCGCGTTGCTCAAGACCGCGCCAATCGAAACGGCGACCGGCGCGCGAATCCCAGTGCGGTTTCGCCCACTTACCGCGCTTGCCGCGCTCGGCATTCGCGACCTGCGCGGGAAGGAACCCGAAGGGACGCCGATGCGAGCGCTGGCTTTGGTGCGACACCGGTTGTCGGGCCGCCTGTAAGCGAGAGTTGACACAAGCCCCGCCATTTCGGACCAAGGCGGCGCCGAATCTCTCCTTTGCGGAGGGTTCAAATGACGCGTTTCGTCGCTGGTGCACTGGCCTGTTTCCTGATGCTGACCGGGGCTTTCCTGATCTGGCAAAGCCGGGCGGAGAGGAGTTCGTCGCTTCCGCCGGCACCGGCTGCTCGGCCCGCTCGGCCGCTGATGATCGCCGACGGGCAAGACCTGCCAGCTATGCTCGACGCGCCCCAGGCCAGCCCCAAGAACCGCGAGCAGCGCCGCTTTTCCCGGGCTGACAAGAACAAGGACGGCCGGATCGAGCCGATCGAACTGCTTGCGCCGCGCCAGAAGGCGTTTGCCAAGCTCGATCGCAACCACAATGGCGCGCTGTCGTTCGAGGAGTGGGCGGGCAAGACCTTTGACAAGATCAAACGGGCCGACAAGGACCGCAACGGTTCGCTCAGCCCGGCGGAATATGCGACGACCGCGCCGCCGCCGCCCAAGCACAAGGCGTGCAGCTGCGCCGCCAGCCGAGGCGGCAATTCGCCGGACGACTAGCGGGCCGGTGCTTCAGGCTTCCTGGAGGACCGGAATAGCAGCATTCGCCGCCTTGCCTTCGATCCACGCCGCAAGCGCTTCGCGGGCGCGGTCGGTGTAGGCCTGCTTGCGCTCGGCTTTCTTGGGCCGGCCGGCAAGCGGCGGCATCAGCCCGAAATTGACGTTCATCGGCTGGAAGCTGTCGGCATCCGCGCCCCCCGTGATGTGGCCGAGCAGGGCGCCGAGCGCAGTTTCGAGGGGTGGCGGGGCAAGCGTCTGGCCGGATTGCTCGGCGGCCGCAAAACGCGCTGCCAGAATCCCGATTCCAGCGCTTTCGACATAGCCTTCGCACCCGGTGATCTGTCCGGCGAAGCGGATGTTGGGTTTGGACTTGAGGCGAAGCTCGCCGTCGAGCAGCCGCGGCGAATTGATGAAGCTGTTGCGGTGGATTCCGCCAAGGCGGGCGAACTCGGCTCGTTCGAGGCCGGGGATGGTACGAAAAATGCGGACCTGTTCGGCATGTTTGAGCTTGGTCTGGAAGCCGACCATGTTCCACAGCGTCCCAAGCTTGTTGTCCTGCCTGAGCTGGACCACCGCATAGGGCCAGCGCCCGGTCGGAAATTCTTCAGTAGATGAATGGGGATTATCGAGGCCGACGCCCTTCATCGGCCCATAGCGCAGAGTTTCCACCCCGCGCTCGGCCATGACCTCGATCGGCATGCACCCTTCGAAATAGGGCGTGTCCATTTCCCAGTCCTTGAACTGGGTCTTTTCGCCGGCGTTCAGGGCTGCGACGAAGTCGTCGTACTGGGTCTTGTCGAGCGGGCAGTTGATATAGTCCTTGCCGTCGCCCTCGCTCGATCCGCGATCCCAGCGCGCAGCCATCCAGGCGACGTCCATGTCGACGCTGTCGCGATGGACGATCGGGGCAATCGCGTCGAAGAAGGCGAGCGCGTCCTGGCCGGTCTCGGCAGCGATCGCTTGCGCCAGCGCCGAGCCGGTCAGCGGGCCGGTGGCGATGATCGCCGGATGATCGGGAAGCGCGTCGATGCGTTCGCGAACGAGGGTGATGTTGGCATGACCTTCGATCGCGCCGGTGACTTCGGCTGCGAAGGCTTCACGATCGACTGCAAGCGCCGAGCCTGCAGGGACCCGGTGCCGGTCGGCGCAGCGCAGGATGAGCGAGCCCAGGGTCCGCATTTCCTGGTGGAGCAGGCCGACCGCAGTATGGTCCGCATCGTCGCTTCGGAAACTGTTGGAGCAGACCATTTCGGCAAGCGCATCGCTGTCATGGGCCGGAGTGGTGTCGCCGCCACCGCGCATTTCGCTCAAGCGGACGCGCAGGCCGGCCTCGGCCAATTGCCAGGCGGCTTCACTTCCGGCGAGGCCGCCGCCGATGATCTGTATATCGAACGCCATGGCTGACGATTAGGCGGGCGCGGCGATGGGGTAAACCGGCGCGCGACCGTTCGCCCGTCACGTCGCCGCGTGGATGTCGAACCAGTCCGAGATGTCGCGGTTGCGCAAAATGATCGCGATCAATTGGCGGGCCTCCTGCGAAGTTTGCCATTGGCCGTCGGTTGCATCGCCGAACGGTCCCGAAGAATCCCCGTCGAATATCCAATCCGTTTCGCGGCGTCGGCGCCAGCGGGTGAAGGCGGTCAGCCGCGCGCCAATGCTGGAGGGGAGGCGCGCCCTGACCCTCGCAAAAGTCATTGAAGGCTGACGGAACGAGACTTGCGAGATAAGCTTGAAACGGCTGTAACACAGGGCCTCAAGCCGGCCGAACAGCGCCCGCGTCCGGTCGGCCAGGACGGTCGATCCATCATAGGCGATTTCGATCGAGGTGAACGGCGGCCTGGTATCCGGGGTCAAATCATCGAGGCAAAGCTGGTCGCTGCCTTCAATATCAATTTTGCAGTAAAGCGGCGTGCCAAACTTCTCGATCAGCGACCGGAACCGAAGCGTCGGCACGACGATGCGATGATGGCGCGCGCCATTGGCGCTCGCGTTCGACTGCGCAAAACTGCTCCACCCGGGGACATCCTCGCATTGCCAAAATGACGCCGTGCCTTCCTCATCCGCAATCGCCGCTTCGACCAGCGACAACCGGCCTTGGGCGATTTCATCGGCGAAGCGCTGTTTGAGATGGGCGACGGAGCGCGGGTCGGGCTCGACCGCCACGACGCGATAGCCCTTGTGCAGATAATAAGCGCTGTCATCGCCGTGGCATGCGCCCACGTCGAAAATGAGATCGCGCTCAAAATTGCCGATGTCCGTGACCATCCTGTTTCGCGCCCGACTTTAGGTGAGCTGACTCTCGCCGAGGAACGCCGCGCCTAGTTCGCGGGAAGCTCTGCCCGGGTCTTGTCGTTGATGAGGGCCTCGATATCGGGGATGGGGCGGCCGCTCATTTCCTTGTTGATGGTGACGATGATGCGCCGTTCGACCTCCTTGTGGAGACCCTTCTTGAGCACGCCCAGCGCCTTTGGCGGAGCAATGATCGCAAGCGCTTCGAAGTCGTGGCGAAGGACGCGCGCCTTTAGCTCGTCGGCGGCATCGGCGATCCAGCGGTCTTCCTCCTGCTGGTGGAAGTCGGTTTCCTCGTAGGTCGAGCGGCCATAGCCGGCGCTTTGATGGACCGAGCCCGGCGCGTCGGTCTTGATGTCGCTGTCCTTGCGATCTTCCCGCTCCTCATGTGCCTCGGTCCGAAGGTCGATCTGGTTTTCATCGCCGTGATTGCGAAAAAACAGCAGCTTTCGGCCATCGGCGACCATGACGAGGGCGTTGTGGGGAAGGGGCATGGACGGTTTCTCCTTGGGGTGGTGACATCTGGATAACGCGACCCGGGCCAACCCGTTTCGTAAATTCCTTGTGGCCGGCGCGCCGGGCAAGCCTCATTCGGGATCGGGATCAGCCGGCTTGTCGAGCTCGCTCTCGCCGACGACGGCATCGTCGGTGGGGGCAATGTCGCCGTCGCCCTCGAACTCGATTTCTTCCTCGTCGCTTTCATCGATCTTGGCGACCCCGACGACCTGTTCCTTGTCGGCTACCCGGAAAACGGTGACGCCCTGGGTGTTGCGGCCCATCACGCGAATGTCGGCGACGCTGGTGCGGATGATCTTGCCCTGGTCGGTGACCAGCATCAATTGTTCACCCTGGCGCGCCGGGAATGAGGCGATGACGCAGCCGTTGCGTTCCGACGTGTCGATGTTGGTGATGCCATGGCCACCGCGATTGGTGCGGCGGTATTCGTAGGCGCTGCTGCGCTTGCCATAGCCGTTTTCGGTCAGGGTCAGGATGAACTGCTCATTGTCCGCCATTTCGGCCAGGCGATCGGGCGAAATCGGGCACTCACCCTCTTTCTCTCCCTTCCACGGAGCAAAGCGGAGATAGGCCTCGCGCTCCTCCTGGCTGGTTCCGACGCGATGCAGGATCGACATCGAGATGACCTGGTCGCTGGGCTGGATGCGGATTCCGCGAACCCCGGTCGAGGTGCGCGACTGGAATTCGCGAACGTCGGTGGCGCGGAAGCGGATGGCCTTGCCGTGGCGGGTTGCAAGCAGGACGTCGTCCTCCTCGGTCAGAAGCGAAACGCCGATGAGCCGGTCGGTCGGATCGGTCTGCTCATCGCCTGCCTCGTCGCTTTCGACGTCCTCGGCGGGGCCGGTGCCAAAGCGCATTGCGATCTTGCCAGCGGTCGGAATGTTGGTGAAGGCGGCCATGCTGTTGCGCCGGACGGTGCCGTTGGCGGTTGCGAACATGATGTGCAGCCCGCCCCATTCAGCTTCATCCTCGGGGAGCGGAAGAACGGTCGAGATGATCTCGCCCTCGGCCAGTGGAAGCAGATTGACCATCGGTCGGCCCTTGGTGTTCGCCCCACCTTCGGGCAAGCGCCAGACCTTCATTCGATAGACCCGGCCAAGGTTGGAGAAGAACAGCACTGGATTGTGGGTCGAGGTGACGAACAGCTCGGTCACTGCATCCTCGTCCTTGGTCGCCATTCCGGCGCGGCCCTTGCCGCCGCGTTTCTGTTCGCGGAACACCGACAAGGCGCTGCGCTTGATGTAGCCGCCCATGGTCACGGTCACGACCATGTCCTCGCGCTCGATCAGATCCTCGTCCTCAATGCCGTCGGCGGCGGGCGCAAGCTCGGTCACGCGCGGCGTTGCGAACTGGGCCTCGACCTCGTCGAACTCCTCGCGCATCACTTCGAACAGGCGAGCCCGGTTGCCGAGGATTTCGAGAAGCTCGCCAATGGTCGTTGCCAATCCCTGAAGCTCGCCGCCGATTTCGTCGCGGCCAAGCGCGGTCAGGCGGTGGAGGCGAAGCTCCAGGATTGCCCGGACCTGGGCTTCGGACAGCTTGTATTTCTCGCTTTTGGCCTGCGGTTCGACCGCTTCGACAAGCATGATGTACTGGCGAATCTGGTCGCTTGCCCATTCGCGTTCGAGCAGCTTTTCGCGGGCCTGGGCGGGGCTTGCCGAACCGCGGATGAGCTTGACCACCTCGTCGAGATTGGTGACCGCGACGACCAGCCCGAGCAAGATGTGGGCCCGTTCGCGCGCCTTGAACAATTCGAACTTCGAGCGGCGGGTGATGACTTCTTCGCGGAAGCGCACGAAGGCTTCGATGAAATCGCGAAGGTTGAGCGTCTCCGGGCGCCCGCTACGGATCGCGAGCATGTTCGCCGGAAAACTCGTCTGCGCCGGCGTATGGCGCCACAGCTGGTTCAAAACGACGTCGGGGGTCGCGTCGCGCTTGAGGTCGATGACGATGCGGACGCCGAGCCGGTTGGATTCGTCGCGAATGTCACTGACGCCCTCGATCCGCTTTTCCTTGGCGGCTTCGGCGATCTTTTCGACCAAACCGTTCTTGCCGACCTGGAAAGGGATCTGGGTGATGACGATCGATCTGCGGTCGCCGCGCCCCTCTTCGACATGGGCTCTGCTGCGCATCAGGATCGAGCCGCGTCCTGTGGTGTAGGCGCTGCGAATCCCGGCGGTTCCAAGGATCAGCGGAGCGGTTGGGAAATCGGGGCCCTTGACGTGTTCCATCAGCCCTTCGGAATCGATCTCGGGATCGTCCATGAAGGCGCGGCAGGCATTGAGCACTTCGCCAAGGTTATGCGGCGGGATGTTGGTCGCCATCCCGACCGCGATTCCACCCGCGCCGTTGACGAGAAGGTTGGGGAAGCGCGCGGGCAGAACCTGCGGCTCGCGTTCGGACGCGTCATAGTTCGCAGTGAAATCGACGGTGTCGCGATCGATGTCGCCAAGAAGGAAATTGGCGACCTTGGCCAGCCGCGCCTCGGTGTAGCGCATGGCGGCGGGCGGATCGGGATCCATCGATCCGAAATTGCCCTGGCCGTCCATCAGCGGCACGCGCATCGACCAGCTCTGGGTCATCCGCGCCAACGCATCGTAAATCGCGCTGTCGCCGTGCGGGTGATATTTACCCATGACGTCGCCGACAATCCGGCTTGATTTGCGGTACGGCCGCCCGGCCACATAGCCCGCTTCCTGGCAGGCATAGAGAATTCGGCGGTGGACCGGCTTCAACCCGTCGCGCACGTCGGGAAGCGCGCGGCTGACGATGACGCTCATGGCATAGTCGAGGTAGCTGGTCTTCATTTCGTCGACGATCGAGATCGGCGCGATCTCGGGTCCCCCTGGCGGGGGCGGGGAAGCGTTGGAAAGGTCGTCGATCGGCGGTTGCGTGGCCAAGAAAGGTTCCTGCGGTTAGGGGATGCACACGGGAGAAGTCGGCATTCGCCGGGCCCCCGGCTCCATCTACGACGAGTGGCGGCCAAGCGCCACCCCGCACGCGTGCGGGCGTGCGCGTACGCGAGGCCTTGGCCAGCGGTTCAAAGCGGGTTCAGGGCGCGGGGTTGAAGGATGGCGCGGCAATCGGCTTGCTCATCCCGCGGGCCGGGGGTTAGCCGCAGCAACGTTTTGCGCCGTCGCAACTATTTTGCGCTCCCGGGCTTTAGTCCGAGTGATCAGGCCGGCTTTTATTTCGAGTCTTCAGGAGAATGATCCAATGAAGTTTCTGACCGTCACCGCAACCGGGCTAGCGGCGCTTGTCGCAACCACCGGCGCCAACGCACAGTCGGCCAAAGCCGCTTCGCCAGCCGTGGCGGCGGCGCCATCGGTCAAGGTTTCGGAAAAGGCGCGGCCAGCGGTCGTTGCGTTGCAGGCCGCGGTGACTGCCAACGATCGGGCGAGGATCCCGGGAGCACTTGCTGCAGCGAAGGCTGCGGCCCAGACCAGCGACGATCGCTGGATGATTGCCGGGCTTGAGATGAAGGCAGCCCTCGCGGTCAAGGATTATGCGGGAATGGCGACCGCGCTCGATGCGATTGTCGCCGCTGGGCATGCTACTCCTGCGCAGGCGGTCGAATCGTACAAGACGATCGCCACCGAGGAATATAACGCCAAGGATTATTCCGGGGCGGCGGCCTTGTTTGAAAAAGCAAGCAAGCTCGACCCGTCCGACACCGAAGCTCTGACCCTGCAAGGCCGAAGCCTGGTTCTTGGCGGCAAGGCGAACCAGGCGGTTCCGATCATCCAGCGCGCGATTAAGGCCAGCGCCGCATCGGGCGCCAAGGTCGATGAAAACCTTTATCGGCTGGCGGTTCAGGCGGCGTTCGATTCCAAGTCCCCGGCAACGCTCGACCTCGCTCGCCAGTGGCTGAGCGCATATCCCAGTGCCGATTCATGGCATAACACGCTGCTCATCTATCGCGGTTCAGCAGAGCTCGACGATGTCGGCTCGCTGGCGCTGTTGAGGCTGATGAATGCGACCGGCGGACTGACCAGCGCCGCGGACTACGAGCGCTATCTCAAAGGCGCGCTGCTTCAGTCCAATTTCAACGAGGCCCATGCGGTCCTCGACCAGGCGATCGCGGCAAAGGTGCTGACCCCGTCAAGCGCCATTGCAACCGAGGTTTCGGGCAAGCCCAAGGCGAGCGCGGCCGACCTCATCGCCGCTTCGAAGAATGCCCAGAGCGGCGCGGCAGTGCTGAAGATCGGCGACCGGATGTACGGTCTTGGCGAATATGCGCAGGCGGCCGATCTTTATCGCAAGGCCAAGGCGCGCGGCGTCGATGCCGGGACCGCCGACCTTTCGACCGGAATCGCGCTTGCTCGGGCGGGCGACAAGGCCGGCGCCGTGGCGGCCTTGAAAGGGGTCAGCAGAGCGCAGGCCGGAATAGCCGAATATTGGCTGCTTTATTTGGCGAAATAGGACGGAACCCGTCACTGGCGTCCCGTTGCGGGGCAGTTAAATCCAGATGGCTTAGCGCATAGTTACCAGTCGTCTAGAGCCGCTGGCTGGTGCGTTTGAAGGGTCTGGACTTACACATTGCGCTATGACGATCGCCTGGCGACCGTGCTTAACCAACCGTCCAGCGACCGCCACGATTCGGCGGTGCGTTGGCGGCAGCTGGTTGACCTGATCGCTCGGGCTGGACCCAATGGCGCAAGTCCAATGGTGGCTCGGGCGATCGACGAAATCCGCGAGGACCGGGCCAATGTCGACGAAAACCTTCGCGCAGCCGCGGCGCGCGCGGTTGCAGCGCTCCCGCTTCCGCTTGGCCTGCTCGAGCTGTTTGCGTCGGATCGGTTGACCGTCGGCGCTCCGGTGCTGGCCGCGGCAAGCCTCGCGACAAGCCAGTGGCAAGCGCTTCACGCAGTGGCCGATTTAGAAACCCGACGGTTTATTGAGACGCTTCATCCCGAGGTGGGGTCAGAACCCGTGATCGCAGCGGCGGCCGAAGATCCGCTGGACCTGACTGAGCCCTACATCGAGCGCATCTATCCCGAGCCATCGGCGCCGCCGGGGGCGGTTCCGTCTCTCCATGAGGTGGTCGAACGGATCGAACGCCGCCAGCGCGACCGCGAAGCCCAGCTTGGCGCTCGATCGGCTGGCGTGAGCGAAGGCCCGCCGCCCGGATCGCCGGCGCTGTTCCGCTGGGAATGCGGTCCAAGCGGGGACATCGCATGGGTCGACGGAGCGGCTCGCGGAGCGATTATTGGCCGCTCGATCGCGCGTAGTGACGATGGCGAGGGCAATCGCCTGGACGACGATGTCGTGCGCGCTTTCTCGCGCCGAGCGCCGTTTCGCGATGCCGTTCTGAGCGTTGCCGGAACCGGCCCGATTGCCGGCGAATGGCGGATCAGCGGGCTTCCGGCGTTCGAGCCGTCCGGTGGGCGCTTTGCCGGTTATCGCGGAATTGCGCTTCGCGAAA
>JBDSSR010000258.1:0-23707 GCA_039928675.1 Sphingomicrobium sp.
ACGCCGAGACCGCGGCGCTGTGGCGGTGGCACGCGGCCGAGGAAATCGAGCACAAGGGCGTCGCCTACGACACCTGGCTTCACGCCACCCGCCATTGGAGCCGCTGGCGCCGCTGGTCGGTCAAGGCACGGGTGATGCTTCTGATCACCAGCCACTTTGTTACCGACCGGATCGCCGGAGCGCTCGATTTGATGCGCCAGGACGGCGTCACCGGGCCCAGGGCCTGGGCCAGTTTGCTCGCCTATCTGTGGGTCAGGCCGGGCATGTTCCGAAAGATCGGCGGCGGCTGGCTACGCTTCTTCCTCCCCGGATTTCACCCGTGGAACGAGGACGACCGCGACCTGCTCGTCCAATATGATCTGGCGACACCGTCCAGCTTCTCGATGCAGCGCAAGGTCCGCAGCGCCAGCTGACAGGCCGATGATCAGGCCGCGAGCGCCTCGTTGGGGACCGTGGCGCTCAACCGCAGCCGCATCAGCCGCGCCGGAGCCTCCGTGCCGTGCGCGCAACCTGCCCGCGGAGCAACGATTCCAAGCGGTTGGAAGCCCAGCTTTTCAAGCACTCGGGCCGACCCCGGATTGTCGATGAAGTGCGACCCTTCGAGCGTCGGCAGGCGCAGCGCGCGCGCCATCTCGACGAGTGCTCCGCAGGCCTCGGTTGCAAGCCCGCGGCCCCAGTGGGCACGGGCGATCCAGTATCTCATCTCGACTGCACCCGACGAACGCCGGGCAAGTCCGCATGAGCCGACCAGTCGCGGCGAGCCGCCAGTCCGCTCGAAGATCAGCAGGGACGGCAGCACCGGGTCGCTCGTCCGGGCAAGCATGGCATCGGCATCGCGCATGCCAAACGGCCATTGCGCGGGCGCGAGGGTGCGACCGATGGCATCCTGGACCATCGTTTTGGCAAGCGCCGGTGCATCTTCGGGAAACCCCGGCCTCAGCAACAGTCTTGGCGTTCTTGCGAACATCATCGGTCTCCCGCGCCGGCCGCTAGCAGCGGCCGATGACAATTTCGGGAGAAGGACATGAAAAAGGGGAGACCCCTTTCGGGGGCTCCCCTTCTCCCTTGTCTGGTCTCGATCTGCTGTTCAGATCTCGTCCGGGCCACCCCCTTGTGGGAACGGTCCTTTATCAACCGCTCCTATTCGCTTGCCTCCGCTGCCGGCATAATATGGACGTATTTGCGTCCAAGCTTGCCGTCGCGAAACGCGACATGGCCGGGCGTAAGTGCAAAAAGCGTGTGGTCCTTGCCCAGGCCGACATTGGTCCCCGGGTGCCATTTGGTGCCGCGCTGACGCACGATGATGTTGCCGGCAAGGACCTGTTCCCCACCGAACTTCTTCACGCCGAGGCGCTTGCTCTCACTGTCGCGGCCGTTGCGGGACGATCCGCCTGCCTTTTTATGTGCCATGAGTTGTTACTTCGCTTTCGGAGTCTTCTTGGCCGCGGCCTTAGCAGGTGCAGCATTTTTTGTCGACGGGGTTTTGGCCGAAGCCTTCTTCGGCGCAGCTTTGGCCGGAGCCTTGCCAGAATCCTTCGGCGCAGCCTTGGCCGTGTCCTTGGCGGGCGCCTTGGCCGGCGCTTTCACCGGCTCAGCGGGGTTCCCTTCGGCCGCCTTGTCATTGTCGGGCGCCGGATTTTCGGTTGGCTCGCCGGCGACATCGCCCGGCTTCGCCTCATCGGCCTTGACCTTGGTGTTCTCCTTGGCGCCCTTGGCCGGAGTCTCGTCGGTCGGCGCCGAAGCAGCGGCGGGCGCAGTGCTCACGGCCTTTTCAGACTTGGCGGGCTGGGCCTTCTTGTCTTCCTTGTGATCGCCGATCGCAACGATCCTGAGGATCGTGTGCTGCTGGCGATGGCCCTGCTTGCGGCGATAATTGTGGCGACGGCGCTTCTTGAACACGGTGACCTTTTCGCCCTTGGCCTGAGCGACGATTTCAGCCGAGACAATCAGTCCGTCGGTCGACTGCAGGGTTGCGCCTTCACCGGCGAGGAGGACTTCGCCCAGCTTGATTTTGTCACCGGCACTGCCGTCGAGTTTCTCGACGACGATCTTGTCTCCGGGGGCGACCCGATATTGCTTGCCGCCCGTGCGCACGACTGCGAACATTGGCTCATCTCTTCTTTACAAAATCCGGTCCCGCGCGCGTGCAAAAGCGAAGCCCAAGCAGCGCGGAGTTGGGGAAAGCGAGCCGACTATGGCAGGGCTGTTGACCTGTCAACCATCGGCGCCAGCCTCGACACCGGCTTGTCCACCGTTTTCGCGGGTTTGCAGTCGATCTGACGCAAAGCTGAAACCTGGCCAAGCAATAGCCCCCAAATCAAAGGGGGCTGTCCAATGTCGACGAACATTCCAATTCTGCGCGTGATCCTGCTTGCCGGAACGATTCTTTATCCGGTGAACGGAGCCCTTGCGGCCGCACCCGCGCCTGAGCCGGCCGTCTCGACCGATGCGGAACCCGCAGCGTCGGCGACGACCGCCACGGTCGATGGCCAACCGGTGCCCGACAACAGGATTGCCGAAGGCAGCGAGATCGTCGTCACCGGGACCAGGGCCAACAAGATTGCTCCGGTCACCGCTTCGCTTGAGGCGACCGAGCCGCAAGCCATCGTCTCGCGGTCGTTTATCGAGGATTCGCTTCCGGCGACCGCCGATTTCAATCAGCTGGCACTGATCACGCCGAGCTTTTCCAACACCGGCGGCGACGGCGGCCTCGGCATCAGCGAATCGAAGGGGCAGCTGCGCGGCTTCCAGGACGGCGAATACAATATCACCTACGACGGAGTCCCGTTCGGCGATACCAACGACCCGACGCACCATTCCAACACCTTTTTCCCATCCGACACGATCGAGACGGTGGTTGTCGAACGCGGTCCAGGCAATGCCAGCAACCTCGGCCAGGCGACCTTTGGTGGAAGCGTCAACCTGTTCTCGCGGGCAACCCGCCCGGTCCAGGGCGTCTCGGCGCGTGCGTCTTATGGAACCAACAACACGGTCCTCGGCCGGCTGCTGCTCCAATCCGGAGCAGTTCGCTCGCTCGGCGGAACCGAAATCCTTGTCGGCGGGCAATATGTCCGCACCGATGGCGTGCGCAGCTTCGCGCCCTATCATCAGACCAACCTGTTCGGAAAAGTCATGATCCCGTTTGGCGATGCGGCCAGGCTGACCCTGCTTTCGACCTACAACAAGAACCACTTCAACCAGCCCGACAACGACGGCCCGACGCTTGCCCAGGTGGCCGCGTTCGGCAAGCATTTCCTGCTCAACGACGATCCCGCGACGCCGCAGTACAGAGGCTATAATTTCACCGACAAGACGACCGATTTCGAACTCGCCAAGCTGGAGATCGACGCAGCGCCCGGGGTGCGGTTCGAAAACCGCGCTTACACCTATCATTACAACAACTCGACGGTCTCGGCATCGGATACGACCGATACGCCGGGCGTTTCGTTCGGGGTCCGTGACATCAATGGCAAGGTCACGCCGGCGCTTGCCGACCACATCCCGGGCTACACCAAACTCAATAGCTATCGGACGTACGGCGACATCGCCAAGGGCATGTTCGATTTCGGCCCGGCAACGCTGACCGCCGGCGCGTGGTACGAATGGAACGACACTCCGCGTGCCCGGTTCGAATATGACATGACCGCCGGTGGCCCCGACGCAAACGCCTACAATTACAATCAGAAGTACAAGGACTCGAGCGGGGTCACCCACTACACTTACGTCAACTACGACCAGCATTCCGATGGCCACCAGTTCCAGCCGTTCGCGGAGCTCGAGATTCGCCCGATTCCGAATTTGAAGATCACGCCGGGCATCAAATATGTGACGTTCACCCGCAACATTGACGCGATCGCCAACCAGAAGACCCATCTTCCGGCCAACTTCCACGCCAATTGGACATCGACGCTGCCATTCCTGACGGTCAACTATCAGCCGCGTCCGGACCTCGCGCTTTATGGCCAATATGCCCGCGGCTTCCTCGCGCCGCCGCTCAGCGTACTGTACAATCTCAATCCGACCAACAACACCGTAAAGCCCCAGACCTCGGACAATTATCAGGCCGGATTTGTCTATCACGGGTCCAATTTGTCGATCGACGGCGATGCTTATTACATCGACTTCGACAATAAGTTTGCAAGCATCAAGGTCAACGGCGACACGGTGTTCTTCAACCAGGGCGGAGTGGTCTACAAGGGCCTCGAGGGCGAGGTCACCTATGCGTTCGACAATGGCCTCGCACTGTTCGTCAACGGCTCGTTGAATTCCGCCCGGTCCAAGGAAACCCACCTGCAGGTTGCAAAGGCGCCCAAGGCGACCGCAGCCGCCGGCGTGCTGTATAAGCGGGGTCCGATCAAGGTCTCGCTGATCGACAAATATATCGCCGTCCAATACGCCGACGACCAGGAATCACCCGGCTATCGGATTCCCGGATACAATGTCGCGATCGTGTCGGTGGGCTATGACTTCGGCCGGTTCGGGATCGAGGGTACGGTGTCGGACCTGTTCAACAGCGAAAAGGTCACCTCGATCGACATCAACGATGGGCCGATCAACGACCAGTATCATTTCCAGCCGGGTCGTGAGGCGAGCATCAGCCTGATCGCCAGATTTTAGGGAATGGCTAAGGGCCCACGGACGCGATTGGCGATCGCTCGACCGTTGGCCATCGTCGCCACCCTCGCGGCCTTCTTGCCTGCTAGTGCCATTGCCTTGCCCCCAACCGGGGAACCGCAATGGGTCGTCATGGGACCGTCCGGCGGAGCGGTGGTGCGAGCAGTCACGACCGCTGCCAGATGCCCGGCGATCCGCGTTGACGCCCGGCGCTTGCAGATGCGCGTTCGCGCTGCTCCGGCCCGCGATGAACTTCGGCCAACCAAATCGCCACCTCAGCTCAGCAAGCGTTCGGATTTTCCGGTTATGACCTGCGAGTTCGATCTCCCCGCTGGCACGACCAGCGCGGCCATCCGCGGTCGTGCCCTGAAGCTGCCCAGGGCCGAGCCTCGACGGATCGTCGTCATCGGCGATACCGGGTGCCGCTTGAAGGCGGCGGATGCAGCCTTTCAGGCGTGCGACGATCCGACCGCCTATCCGTTCGCGCGAATTACCAGTCAGGCGGCGGCGTGGAAGCCCGATCTCGTCGTTCATGTCGGGGATTATCTCTATCGCGAAAACCCCTGTCCCAAGACCGTCCCGGGCTGCTCCGGATCACCCTGGGGTTATGGGTGGGACTCGTGGAGCGCCGACTTTTTCGCGCCCGCCAGGCCCTTGTTGCTTGCTGCCCCGTGGATCATGGTTCGTGGCAATCACGAAAGTTGCAATCGCGCCGGCCAGGGCTGGTGGCGGTTCCTCGACCCCAGGCGGCTTGAGCCCGGGCGGGACTGCAATGACCCCAGGAACGACGCTCTTGGCGATTACCAGGGGGCGTTCCTGGTCCCGCTTGGAACCGATTCGCAGATCGTCGTGATGGACATCGCGACGTCCGGCGAAAAAGCGATTGCGCCGGGCGATCCGCGCTTCGATCAACTCGGCGGCATCTGGAATTTTCTCAAGAAAACCGGAGCCAATGGGAAATTCACGATTGCCGCCGGCCACTACCCGCTGCTCGCCCTTGCGGCGAAGGCCCACGACGGCGTCGTCGGCATCGGCGGTGAGAGCGCCGGGATCGCTTCGGTGTTCCAGGCCCAGGACGGCCCGCTGGTTCCGCCGGGCATCGACCTTCTTCTGGCCGGGCACGTCCATTTGTGGGAACAGGTCGGCTTCTCCCGCGACTATCCGACCCAGCTGGTGGCCGGTTTTTCCGGGACGCAGGAAGATGTCGCTACTCTTCCGGCGGGTCTTCCAATCGCGGTCACTCCGGTCGCTGGAGCAAGCGTCGCTCACTTTGCTTCCTGGACTCACGGCTTCGGCTGGATGTCGCTTGAAAAGCTTGGCAGCCGCCAATGGAAAGTCTTGGTCCATTCTGTCACCGGCGGAATCGTCGATCAGTGTCAGATCACTGGCAGTACCTCGATCTGTGGCCTGGGTGCGAAGCGAGAATCGGCTGGCGCGCCTAGCGCCCGCCAAGCCCGCCGAGAATCGAGCCAAGCAGGCCACCGCCTCCGCTAGATCCACCGGCCGGGGAATTTCCCCCGCTTCGGCCGCGGTTGGTCATGTAGTGCATGACGACGGCGCCCGCGACAATCGGCAGCAACTTCTTGAGCACCGAACTGTCGACCCCGCTCTTTTGCGAAGCTTGTGCGGCGACGTCCCGGCTGGCCTCCTTGGAACCGAAGATCTGACCCAGGACCTGGTTGCCGACACCACCACCAACGAGACTGCCGAGCACGCCGCCGCCGCCGGCCCCACCGATCAGGCCCCCAAGGATATTTCCAAGTCCGCTCTGCCCGCCGAACATGCCGCCCTGATCGGCAACGGCAAGCTGCGGATCCGCGACTTCAGCACCGCCGGCGTCGCCAGGCAATCCGCGGGTCTCGATTCCGTCGACGACGTGCGGGACCAATGCTCCCGCGCCGTCCTCCACCGTAGATTCGCTGACGCCGAGTTCGCGCGCAATCGCGCTTGCGCCACCGGCCTGGTTGAGCAGAGATCCGATATCCATTGCCATCGCTCCTTGTAATCAGTGCCCGTAAAATGATCGACGAGGAGCAGTCGTTCCACGTGTTGCGACGGTCTTGGCGTTGAAAACGGTGAATGCCCGCTCGGCCTATCAGGTCTGGGCGGCCTGGCCCGGGTGACGCCCGGCCCGCTGCGGAATTAGCAGAACCAGCAAAACGATGACCGCGGCAAGCACCGCGGACGCAAGCGGGCGGCTGAACTCAAGCCCGCCCTTGGCGACCGGCTTGTCAAGAAAATCACCGACCGTCGCACCGAGCGGGCGCGTCAGGATGAACGCCCCCCAGAACAGCGCCACATGGCTGATTTTCGTCGCGTAATAGAGCACGACGAGGACCAGCAGCGCTGCGCCGAAGATCAGCGCTCCGCCGGCATAGCCCGGACCGGAGTCGGCCACCCAGTCCCCAAGCGCGGTGCCAAGCGTCTGCGAAAAGGTGATGGTGATCCAGTAAAAGGTCTCGGCCTTGGCGGTGCTGATCGTATTGACATCGACCGTGCCCAGCGTCCGTTTCCAGCTATAGAGCGACATGAGCACGCAGAAAAGCAGGAGCAGCGAACCCCCGGGATAGCCAATGCCGAGCGATCGGTCGGCGAAGTCCGCAAGCGTCGTGCCGGCGGTCGTCGAGGCGATGATCGTCGCCCAGTATAGCCAAGGATTAAAGCGCCGCGCAGCGATCTGAATCCAGACCAGCACGGCGAGGATAATTCCGAATAGCGCAGTCCCGATCAGATAACCGCTGAGCCACGACTGCGGCGCATCGGGCGTGGTTTCGCCAAGCCAGGTCATGCTGACCGTGTCGCCGGCGGTTTCGCCCAGCGTCGTGGCAAGGATTTTGATAAGCCAGAACCCCAGCGTGATCGCCGGCACCTTGCTCAAGCCGTCTTCAATAGTATCGCGCATCAATGACTCCGACACAAAAGCGCCTAAGCGCCGAATTTAGCGAATAACAGCAACGCAATTGTAACCGTGATAGCCCAAGCAGCGTGACCGGGCCCATGAGCGGAACGATGATCTCCCACGGGCCATATTCAACGGAATTCCGCGTGCGCCCATGCCCAGCGTCACGGCGAACGCCCAGCCAAGCTCTGCGAAGGCAATCACCTGCGCACACAACCCCAACAGAGCCCAAAGGCCAGCCTGACTTTATGTTGGAGGCCGTGCATCCGCTGTCGATGGCGCATCGTAACTGAGCATTCAGGGACGTTTGCGTTCCCGCAGTTGCGAGGCGAGCTGGATGTTGAGTTATTCAAGGTCGATGTCATTCAGTGCGTCTGCGCTCCAATCGCGTCCTGCGGTCGCTTCGGGGTGCAATGCCTGGCCGGACCGTCGAGCACTTGGCGGTCTTGCTGTCGGTGACGGGCGTCCCGAAGACGGGTCGAGCAGCCCACTTGTCACCAAACTGAAAACCCTGGTGAAGCTGGACGAAGAAGAAGTCGATTTGCTTGACGACTTCTGTCGTGGGTCGAGGAACTACGACGCTGACGACAATCTGGTCCAGGAAGGATCGAATCCCGGCTGTGTTTTCATCGTCTTGAGCGGCCTTGCCTACCGCTCCAAACTCCTCCCTGGTGGTCATCGCCAGATCCTCGGCTATCTCATTCCGGGAGACATTTGCGACCTCAGCTTTGCGATTGCCGGCCGCGCCGACCACAATGTCACGGTTCTGGTGCCTTCGCGCATTGCCAAGCTGCCGCTGCAGAAATTCATCGACGCGGTTGGGTCCAGCCCCAACGTGACTCGCGGGCTGCAACTGTCGGCCCATCTCGACATGGTGATCATGCGCGAATGGCTTTTGAATGCCGGCCAATCAAAGGCCCCGCAAAAGCTCAGCCACTTCCTGTGCGAAATGGCCGCGAGGCTGAACAGGGTCGGAAAGATCAGCGCGGACGGCTGGTTCGATTTCCCGGTCAATCAGGTGATGCTTGCCGATACAGTCGGGTTGAGCACGGTCCACATCAACCGTACGCTCCAGCGACTGCGCAACGACGGCGTAATTCTGCTCGATCGCCGTCGACTCAATATCCTCGACATGGCACGGCTGTGCGCTATCGCCAATTTCGAGGGAAACTATTTGAACTCCCTCGATCTTCCAGTTTGATTCAGGCACCTCAAGGGCTGCCTGCGTCCGCGATGGAGTGACCACATTGGCATCAACGCCTCGGGCTGACTGTGTCCCGTTCGTCTAGTGGCGTGACCTCGCTCTCTCGCAAGGAGCGTCTGGTTTCGCTGATCTTGGGGTTGGCGCTCAACATTGCGGCACTGGTCGCCATAGTTGCGATGCGCGAATACTCGCCTGCACGACCAAAAGACGCCGGGACGAGCCTGGTCTCCATTGCTGGCCAGGCAAAGTCCGTTCACGCCCGAAATCTGCCGACGCTCAAATCCTTCAGTCCGATGGTGCTCTCGCAGCCGAGCTTCGATCCCCTGTCAGCCGACGAACGCGCTATGCTGGGCGGATCGGAGGACTCTTGCGCAATTCTCGATTCGGTCGCGCAGGCCATCGTCAGCGACCCCGAGGCTGTCGAAGCAATCATCCATGCGCCGCTCGAATCCCGGTCAATCGCCGATGCCATCGTCATTTGGAACGCCGACTGGAGTGCCGCTTCGCAACAGCCTGACGGACCACTCGAAACGGTCCGCGCAAACGTCACCACAACACTGCAACTGGCTTCGCCAGAATGCCTGTCATCGCCCGTGGCCGGCCCGCGCCTGGTGCCCATACCCAATGGCGACCGCACGCTTTTTCTGGTCTTCGGATCCGGCGAGTGGACGTGGCAGGCACTGCTCGAGCCTGATCCGACGGACTTTTCGATGATGCCCTACTTGCTCGGTTGAGGGGCCGCTGCGGCGGTCAGGCGAGCACGCCTTGAGGGCTGTAGCGAATGTCGGTGACGATCCGGTCGGCGCCGTCGCGGCCGAGCTGAACGAATATGTCCACTGTCGCCCGGACGTAATCAACCAGTTCGGCCCGGCCGAGCTCGGTTCCCGCCGTCAACGACATGATCGCCAGTTGCTCGATCGCTCCATCGGGGGAATTGGCGTGAACGGTCGTGATCGATCCTGGATGACCGGTGCCGACCGCCCGTAACCAGCTGATCGCTTCGGCTCCGCGAATCTCGCCCATGATAATCCGGTCGGGGCGCAAGCGAAGCGCGGCTTCAAGGAGGTCAGCCGGGGAAACTGCGGCTTCACCCAGCCGGCCGCGAACCGCGACTAGTCCAACCGCATTTTCGTGATGAAGCTGGATTTCGGGCGTGTCTTCGATGAGCACGAAACGCTCGTCTTTTGGAGCTTCCTTGAGCAGAGCGTTGAGAAACGTCGTCTTGCCCGTGCCGGTGCCTCCGGAAATCACGATGGTCTTGCGCTGGCGCACGGCATTGCCGAGGAAGCCGATGGTGTCGCCGCTCGCCAGTTGAGCCGCAAGCGCCACTTCGCTGGCCTCCCGCTCTCTGGCGATCTCCCCGACTCGGTCGAACGCGCCCGAACTCAGATAATCGGTGAGCCTGAGGTCGGGCATGCTGTGCTTGCGGATTGCAACAACCATGTCGCCCCGGGTCGCGGGCGGAGCACAGAATTGGGCTCGAGCGCCATCCGGCAGGACCGCAGCAAGGAGGGGATGTTCACGGTTGATGCCCTGGTCCGATGCCGCCGCGATCTGTCGTGCAAGCCGCCACAACGCGCCGTCGTCAAGCGACGGCACCTCATGCCGTTCGGAGCCGGACGCGGTCTCCAGCCAGACTTCGCCAGGGCGATTGATGTAGATATCGGTGACATCTTGCCGCGACAGGAATTCGGCCAATGGCGCCAGAAAGGCGTCGAGATAAACGCGTTGCGCGGTCGAACTCATTGCGCCGGTCCAACCGCGGAAAAATCGAGATCCCGGGCGACGAAGATCCGGACCGCCGCGCCCTGGCGGGTGGTGATAGTTGGCGGAATGTCGGCGGACTGGGACGCCTGACCGGCAAGCGAGGATGCCTGACTGGCCGAGCCGACGACAATCGTCGATCCGCCCGAAAGGGCGGCGGCCGCGGCGGTAATCCCGCCGCTCAGAATCGAGGTCAGAATGGCGCCCCCGAACCGCTGGAAGAAATGACGATTGACCTTTCCGGCCACCCCCCCCCGGCCGAGTTCGTCGGTTGCCGGCGATGCAAGATCAATTGTCACGCCATCGGGGCGGATCAATCGAGTCCACAAGATAAAAACCCGCGAAGCGCCCTGGGCGACGCCCGATTTATACTGTCCGATGACCCGGCTTCCCGCCGGAATCATGATCGCCGACCCGTCAAAGCTGTAAACGTTTCGCTGGACCAGCGCGCGCGCGTATCCAGGCAGGTCGGAGTTGAGCGCGGTTTCCATCGTCGCGCCGATCACCGCGCCTTGAGGCACCAGCCGATCCAGCCGCGCCATCCGGCTGGCGTGGGCGACTTCGATCTCGGCATTGCCGACCCGATTGGAGAATTGCTCGGTGTCCGACAGGGTATCGTCGCGGCGGCTGGACCCCGCCCCCGCGGCCGCGATCCCGCCAGCCGGAGGC
Source organism: Sphingomicrobium sp. (assembly GCA_039928675.1). Classification (GTDB taxonomy): domain Bacteria; phylum Pseudomonadota; class Alphaproteobacteria; order Sphingomonadales; family Sphingomonadaceae; genus Sphingomicrobium. Next base: position 11,151 of record JBDSSR010000258.1, read on the forward strand.
AGAGCCACGGTGGTGGTGGTCTGACTGACCGTTCCCCCGCTGTCGCCGACACCGCCGCTCTGCTGAAACGCCGACGCCGACCGCTGGGAAGTGTTCAGCGCAAGATCAACAACGAGCGCTGGCGCATTGAGCCGGGCGCGAAGTCCATCGGCGGCGGGCGGGCGAGGCGTCGAACTGCCCACTGCGCCGCTAAAATCGCGCGCCGGTACCGTCGGAAAGCCACGCGCTTGAAGCGTGACTGGAGGAGCGCGGTTGGGATCGAAGAACGCCGGGCCTGCAGGCGGCGGTTCAGTGGTTGCAGATACAGCACCGATTGGCGTCTGGTCGGGCGCGGGCGGAGCCGGATTGGGCGGCAACGGCGGCAGCTCAGTCGCCCGGTCCTGCTGAGCCGCGCGGGCTTCGGAAAGGCCGGCAAAGACCCCGATTCCAAGCAGCCCGAAGGCGATTGCGGCAACCGCGATCGGGATCTGGCGAGCCTCGCGAGCAACCACCGGGCGTTTGACGATGATCGTCTCGTTCATCGTGTCTTGCCCAGACCCGGAGTGACCATCGCGAACTGAGTACCTGATCGGATAGTGAATGAACCGCCGGTCTGTTGGACCACGACGACATGTCCGCGCACCGTCGAGTTGACCAGCGTTTCATCGCGGCCCTGCCCAGCAAAAATCGCCGGGATCGGAACGTTCTCGGCAAATTGAAAATAGGTCATCAAACCATCGTCCCACACACGGGACGGACGAAGCGCGGCCGCTCCCTTGGACGAATAGGCAAAGTTCAACGGTGGCGGAGGCGGAGGCAATGGCTCCTCGACCGCGGCAACAATATCGCGCGGATAATCGAACCGCACGACCCACGGGGTGAATGCCGACCGCGGGCCGGCGTCGAGCTGGAAGGCATATTGCCGCCGATCGGTCACCACCGTCATGTTGGTCGACGCAGTCTTGAGCAGCGGCTTGAGGAACAGATTCCTTGCCTTCTTGTTCGGCGTCACCTGCCAGGCGAGCGCATCGCCGATGGAGACATTCTCAATCCGCTCGTCGGACCCGAATTCGAGCATGATTTGCCAGCCCAGAGCGCCGCGCAATTCGACGACTTGGTCAGACTCGAACAGGACGGTCTGGATGTGGGGATCGACCAAGCCGGGTCGCGGCGAGGTTTCCGCGGTTAGCGTTACCAGCAGGACTGGCAGGATCGGCAGAAGCATTTTCATCCGCCAATCCCTTCCGCATCGCGGCGGTAGCGAAGGACCTGGAAGCCGAGCGGGTTTTCATAGCGATCGCTGGGTCGAAGCGCTTTTCCACTGAACCCGAACGCGATCGCCGCGACATAATTCTGCGAGGATCCGCCGGGCGCGCCGGAAGCGGTTCGAGTGGCGGTGAAGCGAACCAGGCCGCTGCCGTCGCCGATCAGCGAAACGCTGCGAATCTGGATCGACACCGTGTCACCCTGGTTGAGTGTCTTGAGCGGGCTTTCAGGGTTGGTCGCCGCCATCTGGGCAACATAGGCCCGCGCCACCGGCGGAGCGGAAAGCAACTGAACACGATGATATTGGCGCGCAAGATCGGTGCTGTCGAAGGTCTCGCGCGACACGACATAGCCCGCAAGTTCAGCCTGAATGACGGCTTCATTCTGACTTAGCCGGCCTTGCTGGACAGTCAGCACGGGTTCGACCGCGCCGGTCTGCCGGTCAACCGTCAGGACATAGGGCTGGACGCTCTTGAGCGGCACCAGGAGGAGCAAGGTGATCGCCAGGATGAGGGCGATGGCGCAGGCCGCAGCAGCGACTCGCCAGGCGATCCGCGCTTCGCGCGAAGTGACCGCCGATTGACCCTCGGCCCAGCTTCGCGCCGAAGCGAAATAATGATCCTTGTCCTGGATCGGTTTGAATTCACCCGGATCGTTCATGCGTCCCTCCGCCTGACGGACCGCGAATGCCGTGCCATCGGCTGGCCCCGGCTCGTTCCCGGCCGCGCGGGCATATTGGTAAAGGCCATCGATCCCACGCTTGCCGGTGCGGCTGCGACTCCAGCATCACGCGATCTCATGGAGCCCCGATTTGCAACCTGCGCTGAACCGCGCTGCGGGGTTTCACGCCGGGACAAGCTTTCAAGCGCCCGAGTGACCGAATGGGTCGATGCTGCGCCGTTCATTGCGACAGCCGGGACCCGATCCTGACCAGCGCCGGCACTCACCTCCCGAGCGGCCGCGCGCTGCCCACCAACCAGCGGCAAGCGAATTCCCCGCGCAATCTGCGCGCCCGAACGCAGTGCAAAACCGGTGGCGATCAGAAACACAACCGTCACCAGCCCGAGCGGCATCACCGATCCGTCTTCAAATCGCCCGGCGGCCTGTTCGGCCAGAAGCCGCCCGAGCATTGGCTCCATGATCGCAAATTCCACCGCTGCAAGGACGAGCACGAACAGCGGTGCAATCGCAACCGCGGCAATGGCTCCAAGCCACCCCTGCACCATTCCGCGGGTGCCATCGAACAGGATCAGTCCGGCCATTGCCGGAGCGATCGCCAGAAGCAGCGCAAGGACCACGCGGGCAGCAACCAGGATGCCGGCGATCGACAGTGTCAGAAACACCGACGACAGGTTCAGCACCGCCGCCGAGGCGGGCGGGCCACCGACCAGCGGCGAGGCAATTCCGGCCCGCATTCGATAGCCCACCGCAGCCTGCGCAAGCCCGTCGAGCATATGCTGGAGGCTCTGGATCGGGTCCGCAGCACCAATGCCGGTCAGCACGTCGCCGGCGATCTGGGTCGGCGCGCGTGCAAGACCGTTGTACGCCAGCGCCTGCCAGCTTTGCCACGATGAGGCGATCATGATCACGATGCCGAGCTTGACCGTGAGGACCACGGCATCGCGCAGCGCCAATCCGCGACCCAGCAGCAGCCGGTAGCCGAAGAAGGCGACGGCAATGACCATCAGCCCGGTCAGTGCGAGCGAGGCCGTACCGCCGGGCTGCGATAGCGCCGCATATCCGCGCTCGACCAGGCCGTTGGCCTGGCAGTCGGTATCGGCCAGCAGCCGGGCCGCGAATCGGTCCGCATCGGAAGGGTTGCAGAATGACTGGATCATGCGACTTCCAGCAGCTTTGGCAGCCAGGCGTCGGGCGAATCGCCGACCTTGTCGCGGATTCCGTCAAGCAATCGAACGGTCCGCTCCCGCCCTGACAGAACCACCAGCAAATCAGGTTCGGACGCCAGGTTGAGCCGAACGACGACGCTGTCCGCGCCGTGCTTGACGAGAAAGGCGCGCGCGTTCTCGGGGATCGACCTGACCAGCTCAAATTCGTGCTGGGTGAGACCAAAGCCTTCCACATAATCTTCGGCCTGGGCCGAGGCGTTCGCCATGAAAATCTGAGTTCCCGCCTGCTCGATGATCGCCGAGGCGATTTTGCTTTCCAGCGCGTCGCTTGCCGATTGGGTTGCGAAACCGACAATACCGCCGCGTTTCCGGATCGTTTTTTCCCAGTCACGGATGCGGGCAACGAAGACTTCGTCATCGAGCGCCTTCCACCCTTCATCGACGACGATGATGGTCGGTTTGCCGTCGAGACGCTCCTCGACCCGATGGAAAAGATACAGCATCGTTGGCGATCGAAGCGCGGGCTGGTCGAGGATTGCGGTCATGTCGAAACCGATCGTGTCGGAGTCGAGTTCGAGACCGTCGACTTCATTGTCGAACAGCCAGGCATGGACGCCGTCGGAATGCCACGGCGCAAGCCGCGCATAGAGGTCGTTGCCCGATGCTCGTCCGCGCCCACGGAACAGCTCGGCAAGGTGGCGCAACCGGCGATTGGTCGAAGGACCAGCATAGCTTGCGTCGATCGCCTCGGATATCCAGCTCGCTTCCTCGACTGTCGGGGGATCGCGGTCGCCGGTCACCATTTTCGCCACCCAGTCGGACAGGAAACGGCGATTGGCCGGCGTGTCGGGAAGCGCCAGCGGGTTGAGCCGGGTGGGGTTGCCCGGGCGCAGGGTGTCGTAGACTCCGCCGATTGCCCGAAGAAAGATTTCGGCGCCCCGGTCCTTGTCGAAGAAAACGATCCGCGGCGCGAACCGGCGCGCCTGGGCCAGAAGAAAGCCGAGCACGACCGTCTTGCCCGACCCCGAAGGTCCGATGATGGTGAAATTGCCCAGATCACCGCGATGGAAGTTGAAGAAATATGGGCCCGCCGAGGTCGTTTCGAACAGCGTTACGGCGTCGCCCCAATAATTGCCTTCGGCCTGGCCAACTGGGAAATTATGAGCGCTCGCGAACCCGGCGAAATTGGCCGAAGAGACCAAAGCGCGGCGTGCGATATACTGGAAGTTTCCCGGGAACTGGGCCCAGAAGGCGGCTTCGAGACCGAGTTCTTCGCGAACCACGACAAAGCCGGCCTCCGACAAGGTTGCCTGCACTTCGCCAACCGTGACGTCGAGCTCGGCCAAGGTCGCGGCCTTGAGCAGGATGGTCAGATGATGTTCGCCGAACAGTGATCGCCCGGCCGCGACATCGTCCTTGGCGAGGGCCAGTTCCGAGCGCAGCGACATCGCCGCATCATCGGCGGAGCGCATCCTGCGCAACGACAGATCCATACGTTCAAGCGCGGGACCACGATCGACCACTGCAAAGCTTTGGGTCACGACCATTTCGAACGGCAGGCGGTACAGATCGTCGAGCATGCCAGCGCGCGTTTCCGACGGGTAATCCTTGACCGACAGGATAGCCGCGACTTCCGATGGATTGCCGTCGAGCGGCCCGAGCTCGATCGCATCGGCTCCGAAACTGAGGCGGCGGCGGGCAATCGCATGCGCGAGCTCACCCTGCGGAAGAAGCACCGGCGACGAAGTTCCGTTGGCCAGTGTTGCAAAAAACTCAGCCGGCCCGGACGCGAGGCCGCTCGGCAATTCATAGGTACTCAAAAGTGTCGGACCATAAGGCTCGAGCGAAGCGAGCACCGCTTCGCGCGCCTGGTTGAGCTGGCGCAAATCTGCTAGCTCCTCGCCGGTGCGCGAACGGCGCGCGCCAAACAGGTCCAGCATGCGATCGGCAGCGCCTGCGCGTCCCACCAGCGGGCGAAGCACGATCGTCAGATATAGGTCGTTGACGTAAAGTTTGCGGGTCGACAGCCGCTTGGTCCAGGCCTCGTCGAGCGCTTCACTGAACGGGTCGTCGAATGTCCCGTTGAGTATTGGGTCGACGATCCGGCGAACCACGTGATGGACGAGCGCGAAGCGCGCTGAAGCCACGGCCTGAAGCATCGCGTCGCGCGCGATCTTGCGAACTTCGAGCTGCACCTCGTCGATCGTTTCGAACGGCAGGCCTTCCAAACGGATGACCTGCATCGCCAGTCGGTCGCGCGTGACGACAGTGTGTTCATCGATTTGCGCGAGATAGGGCAGATGGTCGCCGACGTGCCTCTCGCGCTGTGCGGCGAGGCTACGGCGAATAGACATTTGCCCCCCACAAGTTGCGATTGGGAACGCGCGGAACTCGGCGCAGCTTGGTCATCCAGACCTGCATCACATTGGCATCACGAAGGTGCGCGGCATAGCCCACCGCGTGGATGAACAGTGGCGGCAGAAGCGCGTAAAAGCTCTTCGTGATGAGGAATAGCTCGGCGGCGACAATCCCGTTTAAAACGAAGAACGGGTAAGTGACGCCAGCCACCATCTGCGGCCGCGCCAATGCCCTGAAAAGTCGGTCGCCCGCCATTGTCAGCCGCCAGCTACCGAGCGAATACCGCCCACGATCGAAGCCGCGCCGAACAGAATGAAAAGGCCGACCACTACAGTCGCTCCGTACTTCCAGTTCAGTCGCCCGGTCAGCATCATGAATCCGACCGCCGCCACGGCAATCACGGCGACTGCCGTCGCGACATTGCCGAGCAGGGTTCCTTGGAGCCAGTTAACCGCGCCGATGATCGGCCCCGAGCCGGCCGGATCGGGTGCCGCTTGCGCCCACGCCGGCGACGCCAGGGCCATTGTCGAAATTGCGAAGGTGCGTCTGAGCATGTCTAGGGAACCTCGATGACGTTGACGTTATTGGGAACTGGACGGGGCATCGAAACCGGTATGTTGGTCGCCACCGGCTTCCACCGGGCCATGATCCGCGAAACATAGTTTCGGGTTTCGCGGTAGGGTGGGATTCCACTGTAACGGACAACCGCGCCAGGTCCGGCATTGTACGCCGCAAGTGCCAGCGGGACACTTCCAAACCGATCGATTTGCTGGCGAAGATAAATCGCCCCGCCGTGAATATTATCGCTGGCGTCGTTGATTCGAACGCCGAGCTGGGCCGCGGTGGCTGGCATCAATTGCATCACTCCGCGCGCGCCCTTCGGGCTGACCGCGGCCGAGTTTCGACCCGATTCCTGTTGAGCGACGGCCTGGAGAAGCGCTCGATCGACACCGTAAATTCGACTTGCCTCGGCGATCGTTCGGTCGATATCGAAACGCCCCTCCGAAGCCTTGGCGGAGCGGCTGATGAGCACGATCTGGTCACTGTTGAACACCGTTGGCGCGGCAAAGGTTTGCGAATTGCCTTCAGAATCAATCTGAATCACCTGGCCTAGCGCTGGCGTACCACCGCTGAGCAGAGCCAAGCTAATGAGAAGATACGATTTGTTGGTCATTGCATATGGTCCGGCTTGTAGCCCGGCGTTGGAGTCAGCGATACGAAAATCGCCAAGGTTGCGACCGCCACGACCCAGCTTCCAACGACCTTGACCGCGATGCCGTAGCCGCGTCCCACCAGCCATTGGCCAGGCAATGCCAGGAGCAGGATCGGAAACGAATAGAGCATCGGTGGCCGAAGCGAGGAAAGCGCTGCAAGCGCACCAGCCCATCCCCCGGCATTAAGCCCGGTGGCGATCGCCCAGCCAGTGCCGAGCCGCCGTGCGAGATGCATTAGTGCCACCGTGGCGATGCAGCTTGCCCACAGGCCGACTAACACCGGCTCCAGCGCGCTTGGCGGAAAATTCAGCGAAGCGATGATCAGTGCCGCCACAATTAGAGCCGCTGCAGCAAGCAGCGCATCGCGAAACGACGCGAACGACAAGGTCAGGCCGGCAGCCACGAAAAGCAGACAAATGGGCAGGATGCCGGCGTTCATAACCCTGGGGCCTGGACGAGGAAGAAAAGGCCGCAAACGGCGATGAGTCCGCCCCCGACGCGCAACCCGATGTCGCCGAACCGCAGCCCGCGAAGTGAACCGAGCGCAATTCCAGCGACATGCAACAGACCGGTGCACAGGACAAAGCCCGTCGCATAGCCGATCGGGTCCGCAGCCGAAGGCAGTTCGACCCCGTGCGAATAGCCATGAAACAAGCCGAACATCGCGACCACCGCGCAGGCAGCCCAGACCGGAGCCCTGACCGCGAACAGGATCATAAGACCTAGAGTCAGCACCGACAGTGCAATCCCGAGTTCGACGGGTGGCAGCGGAACGCCGGCCATTCCAATGCCTGCGCCGATTGCCATCATGTTGGGGAAGATGACCGGCAACGCAATGACGAGGGGCCGGCCAAGGTAGGCTCCCCACAGCCCGACCGAAATCATTGCAAGCATGTGGTCCGCGCCGCTCAAGGGGTGTGAAAACCCCGAGACAAATCCGCCTGCCAAACCCGTTCCCATGTGCGCCCAGGCCGCTGTCGGAGCACCAATGAGCAGGATCAAACTCATTGCTGCGAACCGCAAGCCGACCAGCGCCGAAGGGCTAGCTCGACGTGCATCCATGCGGTTAAGGCTGCGTATCTGGGCTATCGCCATATCAGGTGCCAAATTCCCGACGAGGAATTGCAGGAGCAACGCATTGAACAAGATTTTTGCAGCCGGTTTGCTGCTCGCGGTCGCGGTCCCCGCTGCAGCCCACGACTTCTGGATTCAGCCTCTGCGCTATCAGGTCGCCGAGGGCCAACCAATGTCGGCGACGTTCCAGGTGGGTCACGGCCAGTATCGCCAGCGGTGGGGCAACGACATCCGCCGAATTCCGCTGCTGGTCGATCAGTCGGCGCGCGGCCGCAACGATCAGCGGGGCAATGTCCGTAATGACGCAACGGCCGATTTTGTCAGCACGCTCAACGGTGCGGGGCTGCATATTCTGGCCATGCAGACCGCGCCCGCTTATTCGAACCTGCCGGCGCTTCGATACAATGACTATCTCAAGGCCGAAGGGTTGGTTGTTCCGATCGCCGTGCGAGCGCGAAGTGGTTCGACCCAGCGACCCGGCCGGGAACGTTACACTCGGCGCGCCAAGGCCTTGATCGAGGTTGGCGCCCAGACAGCCAGAAGCACGGCGCTGGTTACGCGGCCGATGGGCCTGAAGCTGGAAATTGTTCCCGAAAAGAATCCGTATGCGCTCAACCGAACCCGTAAGTTGCCCGTCTACGTGGTTTACAATGGCAAGCGGCTGCCGAACGCCACGGTGATGCTGACGAGCCTTGAATTCGATGCTCGCCCGCTGGAAAGCGAAGTCACCGACAGCAACGGCCGTGCGACGTTCACTGTGCCGCCGGTAGGCGGGTGGCTGATCAACGTGATCTGGAGCGAACCAGTTTCGGGAGATTCGCAGGCCGATTTTGAAACGACGTTTTCGAGCCTGACCTTCGGATATGATCCGGCCCACCGAAGCCGCTAACCAGCGCGTCGGCCCTGGCCGGGACGTCGAGAAGCTTCCATGGTCACAGGCTAATGGCGACGACAATCTTTTCTCCGAAATCGAACGAACCCCGCTTGCTTGAACGGGCGCTCGCCTTCAATCCACCGGCACCGGTTCCTTGGTCGGATCAACCGGGGGAAGATCCTCGTCGTTAACGGCGATCGGCTCGGCGTTGGGGTCGGCGCGTGCCGCCTCATCGAATTGATTGCCGAACGCGCTGTTGGTCACACCCGACTTCAGCCCCGATGCCAGCTGGCCGTCGCGATCGTTTTGGTCGCGTCGGTCGCATCCGCCAACGCTGGCCGCAAAAACCAGCAAAGCCAGGCCGAGCGTCAAGCTCGGCCTGGCCTTTACTGTCATTCGCGTCACGGCTGCGTTTGCGGCCGCGGAGCGCCGCGAAGTGCGGGATTGAGGTATGGAAAGCGGTTCATGATGTACCCCGCGTTGAGCGGCGCGCCGTCGGTGTAAGCCACGAGACCGGTCGGGGCGTCCGCCGGCGCGCAATAGCCAAGCTGCGTCGGCGATCCGTTGATCGGGATCGGATGACACAGTCGGCCCATCGCAACGCGCAGAGTGATGTCGACAACATCATCACCAGGACGACGCCCGTTGGGATAACCGGCAAGGTCGTCGGCAACCACGCCAAGCGTTTTCTGACTGGCCTGCGGAGTGGGGTTAACCGCAGTGTTGAGCCTGATCATTTCAGACGGCGTAACCACGGCCTGCTGGTTGAGGGTCGCAATGCCGGTCAGGAACGTTGCGACCAGATCGTTACGCGGGAAGTTGGTTGGCGCAAGCGTCGCGAAATTGGTGCCAAGCGTCGAATTGACCGCGCCCTTAAACAGGACGTTGAGGATTTCCGGGAAGGTCGGGTTGGTCACATAATCGGCAAGTGCGCCGTCCGCGGTTGGCTCGACCGCATTGAACAGATCCTTCTTGGGAAGTCCGATGACCAACTCATTCACCAGCGGCATGCCAAGCCGCGAGACCTGGGTGTAGGCGCCGCCTTCGTTATCCGGAGAAGCGTAAGTCGGATTCGTTTTGAGCAGGCGAGACTGGGGTAGGCTCGCCGAACTCCACACGCCTATCACGCCGTTGCCGCCACCAGTGACGCAAGCAATCGGCACTTCCAGCGCAATCGAGGTGACGTTGCGCTTGTGAATCAACTCCTGATTGGAGTCGCTCTGAGTAATTCCACCGGGGAATGCGGAGCCATTGCCATAGACCGGATCGTTGTCGCCTTCGATCGGGACCAAATTCACCAGATCGAAAATCGGCCCGAGATTCACCGCAAAGGCTTCTTCGCGCTGCCCGACGAACACCCGTCCGCCGCCAGTGCAGCCCGGAATGGAGACGTTATAGACAAATTTGTCCGCGTAGGCCGGATAGTTTGGAATGGACTTGTTGCCGGCATTATCGAACGCCTTGTAAAGCTTTCCGCTGGTGCCGGTCACCGCTGATCGGGTTCCGCCCCTGCGGTCGCCCTTTACCTGGGTCAGGGCATAGGTTTCATTTTCGCCCAGATCGGGATCGTTGGGCGTCGTAACCTGGCCAATGTGACGAAGCGCAATCGGCAGAACCTTGCCGCCGGCGTTGATCGTCTCACCAACTCCATTGCGCAACGTGTTCGTGAACTTGAACTGGAAAGTTGTGTCTTCTTTTGCATCGCCATTGCTGTCGATCATGATCTCGTACAGCGCAGTGGGATCCATCGTGTAATAATTGGGTCCGTCGCCCGGTCCTTCGTCGGGCTGGAAGTTCGCGATCAGCGTCACATAGCCTGCACGACCTGGCTCATAGCTGCGAAAAGCATAAACGTCGGTATTGTCGACCTTCGGCATCTTGGTGATGTTCGGAGCCTCACGATGGCTCGAGCTCCAGGCCGGTACACCCGAGCCGATTAGAAGGGCGGTAATTGCAACGGTCCGGATGGACGAGATGCGACGCATTGCTGATCTCCTCAAGAATGACGATGACTTCGGATTGGGGTCTGGGAATTAACTGTTGTTTCACCGCGATTTAATCGGGGCTCGCTGGCCACCGTCCCAGAGACTCGCATTTCCCGAATTCACATTTGTTAATCGGGATTCGAATAAAGTTGAGAACGACAGGCCGGCCCAGCACAACGTTCTGGAGCCTGTGGTTGACTGATCGACTGACAGCGTGGCTCAAACCTGTCCAAGGTCCGAAATAGGTGCTCAATTGGTTACCTATGGCCCGGGAAAGGCGTTCGTGTTTGGGGGGGGGAACCAATGACGTCGACACTTGGCACACGACTGGCGCTTTTGGCTGGCGCACAGACGACCCTGATCGTCGCGCTCGCCGGCTGTCACAAGGTTCCCACTAGCGCGCCCCCGCGGGCGACCAGCGCAATTTCGATCCCTTCGCAATTGTCGACGGTCTCGGTCCCGGTAAGCGTCGATCTCAAGGAGCTTGCCCAAGCGCTTGAACGCGCCGTGCCCCGCCAGCTGTGGCAGATCGACAAGCCCGACCAGGTCTGCGTGCCGTCCAAGAAGATCAAGGTCCTGTTTGCGAAGATCAAGACCCCGAAGGTCAAATGTCGAATCGTCGGTGTAGTCACCCGCGGCCCAGTCAGCATTTCCGGCAAAGGCCAGGACCTGATCGTCGTCATGCCGCTGCACGCAACGGTCGATGCCCGCGACATCGGCGGCATTCTCAAGCGGGAAACGGCGTATGCCGAGGCCGAGGTGCGAGCGCGCGTGCGGCTCGACCTCGCAGCCGATTGGTCACTCCACGGCAAGGTCGCGATTGACTATGACTGGACCAACCCACCGCACGTCGATTTTCTCGGACAACGGATCGACTTGACCAGCAAGGCCGATGGAAAACTGCAGGGCGTCATTGCAAGGCTGGAGCAAACGCTTCCGCACGAGCTCGACAAGCTTCATGTTCGTGACCGCATCGTTGACGCCTGGAGATCTGCTTTCACATCGCTGGAGCTGAACCGGGCCAACCCTCCGGTGTGGATGCGGATCACTCCGCGTGAACTGGATTATGGCGGTTATACAGCTGATGGGCGGGCCTTGGCGCTCAAGCTGGGAATGACCGCGGTGACCGAAACCTTCGTTGGTCCGCGGCCCGCCGATCCGCGCGCGACGCCTTTGCCGGCGATGAAATCCTTGAAGCAGCGAACTGGCAGGATCGTATTCGCAATCCCCGTGATTGCAGACTATCGCCAACTCGAACCGGTCCTGCTTGAGGCGTTAACTAAACGGAGCCGCCGACCCTTCGAAATTCCGGGGATCGGCCCAGTCAACGCGCAATTCAGCAAGGTTACGGCCTATGGCACTGGCGACGGAAAAATCGCCGTCGGCCTTGCTTTCAAGGCCGCCAAACCGGGCCGAAGCCCATCATCTGGAACCGTGTGGCTCACAGGCCGGCCGGTCAATTCTCCAAACAGCCGGCGGGTCGCTTTTTCCGACTTGAACATTGCTGGCGTAACCGATTCCACCGATACGACCTTGTTGCTCAAACTCGCCAATGTGCCTGTCTTTTCGACCATCGTGGCCGACTCGCTCACACAGAATTTTACGAAGGAGTATGACGATTTGCTCGGAAAGATCACACGGGCAATCGCCGAGAAGCGAACCGGTCGTCTGGTTATCCGTGCGCACATCATCGACGTTCAAACAGGCCAGCTGAAGGCCGCCGGCCAGGGCATCTATCTCCCGGTCGTTGGCAAGGGGACCGCATCGATCACTGTCGATCGCCAATAGCCTGGTCGGTACGAACTCACAAATTTCGAGTTGATGGACAAGACAATCTCAGAGGCTTGACTGCATGGCGGAGCTGTCAGTCTAACCGCAACTTGTCTCTGTCGGGCGCGAGGATATCAAGCCCGCGCATGTGGCTCACGCGGACAATGCCCTCACGAGCGCACCGCACTCA
>JBDSSR010000259.1:0-2095 GCA_039928675.1 Sphingomicrobium sp.
GACAAGACATCATGGCGCGGAGCCTAGCATGTGCGAGCGGAGGCGCCAGTCCCGCCAGCCGCTATGGCCTCGGCCTAGTGGATGGTGCCGACAACCTCGTCGCTGGCCAGCGTAGCGATGACCCGCTCGATCTGCCGCCAGTGGCAGAAGCGCACGACATTGCCTTCGTCACGGCTGCGTTCGGCGCGGTTGGCCGCTTCGAACCCGGCCTCGGCGCCATAATGCTCGATCAGGTCAGACGCGTCGGTCAGCGCGACGCGACTGTGAATGAAGACACCCTGCATCCTTTCCCCTTAGCATAGCGACCCTTGATCGACTGCGGACGAGGATCGTCAACGGGTCATTGACCATGATCGCGGAGCCGCCGCCTGGCCGAAAGGGCTAGGCGTGAAGGCCGCGGTTGGGCATGGCGCCGGGCATGAACGTTTCATCCCGCGCGGGCGGTTGCTTCCTGACGATCTGCATCCTCGCCGGCTTTCCATTGGGGCTGGCGATCGGCAATCCGATGAAGGGCGTGCTGATCGGCACTGGTACCGGGATCGCACTCGCACTTGGCACCTGGCTGATCGACCGCGCCCGCCGCGGCTAGCCGATGGCTAGACGATCCGCCGCCCCGACCAGATCACTCGGCCGATCGCGTGGATCGCATCAAGGTTGCAATCGGGCCAGTCGGGATAGGCCGGATTGTCCGACTGAACGGTGACGCGCCGGCCGATCGGGTTGAGCGCGATCCGCTTGACGACCAAGGCGTCGTCGATCCGCACGACATAGATGCCGTCGCGAAGCCCGTTGGCCGCATCGCCGAGGTCGACCAGGATATCGTCCCCGGCATTGAGCGTCGGGGCCATCGAATCGCCTTCAACCCGGACGATCGACAGGTTCGACGGTGAGCTCGGCGTCAGCGCCTTGAGCCAGCGCTCGTCGAACGCGAAATAGGGCTTGCCCAGCTCCTCGTTGACGATTGCGCCGGGGCCGGCCGACGCCACTACCGGGTGACGCTTGACGCTCTGCAACCCGCTCAACATCGGGGCTTCGCTCGCCGGTCCGCCAAGCATCGCCTCGGGGATCGCGAAATAACGCGCGAGCTTGCGCCGCTCATCCTCGCCAAGCCGCCGCGGCACCCCCCGCCGAACATATTGCTGAATATACGCCGGGTTCCGCCCGAGCATGCGCGACAGCCCGGCGAAATCCTCACCACGCTCGGCGCACAGCCGCTCCAGAACCAGGCGGGGGTCGTTCATCATTAACGCGTCCTTAGTAATAATAGGAATCTGCCTAGACAAGTAGGAAATTCATTAAAAAGTTGAACTTGGCCGAGTCGCAAGACTTAATAGGGAATTCAACAGGTGTTTTTGCTCAGAGAAGTGGAAAAATTTCTCCGCCACAATGATACGCCTCCAGCCCGTTTTGAACGAGAAGCTGTCGGAGATCCGAGATTTGTATTCGATTTGCGCAGAGGTCGAGATCCGCGGCCAACGACCGTCGACCGGGTTCGCGCTTACTTGAAGAGGAGTGCGGTCCAATGAATAGAATTGCCATGTCGAGCGCGGCCAGCGCGCTTCTGCGGCTGCTTACCGGGCGCGCGGGCGTCCCCCGCGATAGGATTTTGCTAAGCGATGCCGAATCGGTCGATTGGCGCTCCCTGACGTTCTCCGGTGAGCGGCATATCCTGTCGCTGCGCATTCCCGCGCCCGACTCGGCGTCGGTCGTCCAGCGGATGTGTGCAGGCCTCGAGGATGCCGAGTTCAGCATTCCCGGCGTGATCGTCGCCGATCTGTGCGTCGCCGACGGGCCGAGCTGGAATTTGGACGGTTCGACGAGCGTGACCATTGAGGCCCTGACGGTAAGCGAGGATTAGCGGAGCGACTGCCGAAGTTCGGCCAGCGCATCCGATAGCGCTTGCGACGCGTCGGGCATGCCAGCTGGATAGACGCGCTGCTTGGGCAGATCCGTCGATGGAGCGGCTTGACCCGCGGCAGGCATCGCGTGCCGGTCGAACATATGGACCACGCGCGAATCGTCATCGATCCGCGGCAAGGCGTCGTTGAGTTCGAGCGGTTCTTGATCGAACTGCGAGGCGGCGGGCGGAACCAGC
>JBDSSR010000260.1:0-5502 GCA_039928675.1 Sphingomicrobium sp.
GCCCTTCTCGCCGTAGAGATAGACTCCTTCGCCGCGCACCGGACGGACCGGGGAACGCGGATAAACGGGCATCAGCGGCGTCATGGCCATCGGTGTGCAGCTCCTTGGATTGAGGCCGCGCTATAGCCAGTCGAGCCGCCAAAAGAAAAGCGCCCCGGGTTCCCCCGAGGCGCTTGGCAGTGTTGTTTTGGAAACGCTCTAGTAGCGGCGATGGCCGTAGCGATGGCCGTAACGGCGGTTCCAGTCATTCGCCTCGCGAGCGACTCGAACCTCTAGGTTGCGAATGCCGTTTTCAAGGTTGCGCGCTTCCCATGGCTGGACGCCGTTGCGCGATGCGTGGGCGATCCGGCGCTCGAGGTTGACCGCCTGCCGATCGAGCCCGCGGGCTTCGCTGTAGGACAGGACCCGGCGGCTCTGCATCATTCGGACGTCGCCACGGATTCGCTGAACCCGCTGTTGCATCGTGCGGGCAAAGTTGAAGCCGTTGAAGCGGTTGCCGTAATTATAGACCTGATAATTGTAGACCGGCGGAGCCCAGCTCTGGGCATAGTGCGGCTGTACATGACGAACCGGGGCGTATTGGGCCGAAGCCGGCGCTGCAACGCCGATCACGCTTGCCGCCGCGATCATCGGGATCAAAAACCTGCGCATTGTGGCTCTCCTTGTTTGAGCAATATGGTCGTCGAATAGAGCAGTTCGGGTGTGGCGGGGCTGAATGGCCCTGTCAGCGGGCGTTCAACTTGCCGCCGCTTCAATCGTTGCTGTCGTCATCATCCCCGTGACGGTCGCCGCCGTAGCGGTCGTGATCGTCATCTCGATTGTCGTTATGGCCGTAGCCTTCCCGGCCATAGGCGTTGGGGTCGCCATAGCCGCGCCGGTCGTAGCCGCGATTGTATCCGTTATAGCCATAATTGCCGTAGCGGCCTGCCGAGGCGGCGCTTGCGACGCGCCGCTCCAGCCGCTCGATGCGCTGCTGAAGATTAGCGCTTGCAAAGCCCTGCATGCCATAGGGCGAAGTCTGCCGGACCTGCCGCTGGAGCTTGCGCGCCTCGCTGGCGAGCTGTTGGGCCTCGTAACCGCGCAACACCCGCGATCGGGTCAGGTCGGCGACCCGGTGGCGAAGCGAATCAGCGCGCATCAGCAGGTTTCGCGTCTGGCCATAGCCATTGTAGCCATAAACCGGCTGCTGATAACCGCGGCCATAAGACTGCTGCGGGTAGCCGTAGGACTGCTGCTGGGGATAATATTGCGCCGCGGCGGGCGTGGTGAAGACAAGGGCCGCGCCGGCGGTTGCAAGAGACAGGATCAACGTACGCATCTGGGCTCTCCTTGAAAGCGGGTGATCCGTCGTGGTGCGCCCGGCCGCTTGTTGGGTCCCTGAACGCCGCTGTTATCTGCCGTTCAGTTCTTGATCTTCCAGCCGCTGCGGATCAGCCCGTAGCACAGACCGAACAGCGCGAAATTGACCAGCAAAAGCCCGATAGCACCGACTTCAAGTGGCGAATCGCTGACCTTGAGAAACCCCGCCCGGAACCCCGAGATGACGTAGAAAAAGGGGTTGGCGTGGCTGATCGCCCGTAACGCCGGCTTCAGCTGATCGACCGAATAGAAGGTCCCGCTGAGCAGGGACAGCGGAGTGACGACGAAATTGGTCACTGCCGCGGCGTGGTCGAACTTGTCGGCCCAAAGCGAGGTCAGGAGGCCGAGGAAGGCCAGCATCAGCGATCCCATCAGCCCGAACCACACCACCAGCGCCGGATGGCGGACCGCGACCGACACACCGGGCCACACAAGCATCACCAGCCACACTGCAAACCCGACCAGCACCGCGCGCGTGACCGCTGCTCCGACCAGTCCGGCGATCAGCTCGCCGGTGGACAGCGGCGGCATCAGATAATCGACGATATTGCCCTGCAACTTGCCGACCAGCAGCGAAAAGCTCGAATTGGCAAAGGCGTTCTGGATCATCGCCATGACGATCAGACCCGGGGCAATGAAATTGGCAAAGGGAATATGCGCGCTGCCGATATCGACCGTTCGCCCGCCACGGCCAAGCGCAACGGTGAATATCGCCAGATACAGCAGGGTGGTGATGGCCGGCGCCCAGACGGTCTGCAACTGGACCTTGAAGAACCGCAGCACCTCCTTGATATAGAGAGTCTTCAGGCCCTCCCAATTGACGCCCTTGAGCACCGCTTCCCCCGGAGCGTTGCCAGTCCAGGGATTGGCCGGAATACTATTGGCTTGGTCGTTCACCGTTTGAGCGCCTATCGGCTGCGGCGCAGCCGGGCAAGTTTGGAGCAGATTGAACAATGTCGTGGACCGACGAGCGCATCGAGCGCCTCAAGAAAATGTGGCACGATGGGGCCACCGCAAGCCAGATCGCGGACGGACTTGGCGGAGTCAGCCGCAACGCCGTCATTGGCAAGGCGCATCGGCTCGGCCTTGAACAGCGGCCATCGCCGGTCAAGTCGGGCGAGGCCAAGGCCGGTCGCAAGACCGCCGCTTCCGCGACAGCGGCTACCGCCACGGCCGGTCGAACGGCCACGCCGCGGGCGGCAAAGGCGCAAGCCGCTGCTCCGGCTTCGGCCAAGGCCCCTCCAGCGCCAGCTCCTGCACCGATAGCGGGGTCGCCCATCGCCGGCTCGGCGCAGTCGGTTCCGCCAGCCCGTTCGGCCCCGGAAATGCAGTTTCGCTCGATCGGTCCGGGCGGCTTCATCCGGCAGGGTCCAGGCGAGCAGCAGGCGCCAATTCCGCCCGCTCCGCCACGCCGCCTGGTCCCGGCCAAGCCGAGCCCCGAAGTCGCCGACAAGACCAGCCTCCTCGATCTCAACGAACGCATCTGCAAATGGCCGATCGGCCACCCGGGCGAGCCCGACTTCCATTTCTGCGGGCAGGCCTCGAACCCGGGCTTCCCTTATTGCGTCCAGCATTGCGGGGTCGCCTATCAGGCGCAGCTTCCACGCCGTGACCGCCGTCCCCCGCCGCCGCTTCCGTTCGGCGGGCCGAGGGTCCGCTAGAGGAGGCTGCCCCAATGGCGTCCAATCCCAACCAGGCATTGTGGGAAAAAGGTGATTTCACCCGCATTGCACAATCGATGCGCGCCAGTGGCGAAGCGCTTGTCGCCACACTCGGAATCCGGCCGGGGATGGACGTCCTCGACCTCGGCTGCGGCGACGGTACCACCGCGCTTCCCGAAGCCCGGCTTGGAGCCCAGGTCACCGGGGTGGATATCGCCTCGAACCTGGTCGCTGCCGGCAATGAACGAGCCCGGGCGGAGGGTCTCGACAATTTGCGCTTTCAGCACGGCGACGCGTCCAGCCTGTCGGATATTGGCGATTCCAGTTTCGACCTCGTCGTCAGCATCTTCGGGGCAATGTTCGCTCCGCGCCCGTTCGACGTTGCAAGCGAGATGGTTCGGGTGGTTCGGCCGGGCGGACGGATCGTCATGGGCAACTGGATTCCCGGCGACCCGACGCTGGTCGCGCAAATCCTCAAGATCAGCTCCGCTTACACGCCGCCGCCGCCCGAAGGGTTTGTCAGCCCGATGACCTGGGGCAACGAGGCTGAGGTCCGCGAACGTTTCACCAGCGCCGGGATCGATCCTGGCGACATCACGTTCGAACGTGCCACATGGACCTTCCGCCACCCAGGCCCGCCATCCGATCTCCTCGATACCTTCCGCGACTATTACGGTCCGACCATGAACGCCTATGAAGCCGCGGGTCGCGACGGCCGTACCGACGCGCTGCACGGCGAACTGTCGCAACTGTTCGAAACCCACAACAAGGGCGGCGCCGATACCGCGATCGACGCCACTTATCTCAAGGCGACCGTTACCAGGCGGTGAGTTGGCGAGCCGCAAAGGCACCATTCCCGCGCGCTCAAGCCCTTGCCGCCGACCGTAGCTGGTTTAGTCTCGCCCTTTCGACCGGGAGACAGGCGACATGATGGACAGGCGCAAATTCATGGTTTCCGGAGCTGCCGGAAGCGCCGTCGCGCTGGCTTCGGCTCCGGCTCTGATTGGGGCCCCGGCCCTAGCCCAAATCGTCGCCGACGACCGCCTGTACGGCTACCCCGGAACGCTGCAGCCATTCGGCGCCGATGTCTATCGCGAGCGCCGGGCACGGCTGATGGCGCAGATGAAGGACGGCATCGCGGTGGTTTACGGACCGCGCCAGATCAACCTCGACTCCACCGTCGCGGAAGTCGACACCGCCAACAGCGACTTCTTCTATCTGACCGGGATCCGCGATGTCGCGGGCGCCGCGCTCCTGCTGATGCCGACCGAGCGCTATCGCGAAGTTCTCTACCTTCCCAACCGCAACCCTGACACCGATCGATTCGAGGGCATTTCGCTGCCGATCGGCGGCCAAGTCCGCAACCGTACCGGCTTCAGCCACGTTTCGCGGATCGGCGGCCTGGCGCCTGCGCTGAGCGAGGTTGCCTCGCGCGTCGCCACCATGCGCTACCTGGGCGCCCTGGTCAGTCCCGACGTGGCCGTCCCGCGCGAACTCGACCTCTATTCGCGCGTTGCCGCCCGGGTCCCGGGCACGACGACCGTCAACAACGCCAATTTGATCCGCGCCATGCGCGCCGCCAAGGAGCCGCGCGAACTCGACCTCATCCGCAAGGCGATCGCAATCACTGGCATGGGCCATCGCGCCGCGATGCAGGCGGCACGGCCCGGCATGACCGAGCGCCAGCTGCGCATTGTCATCGAGGACGCTTTCCGGCGCGGCGGGACCGACCGGCTGGCTTATCCCTCGATCGTTGGAGTGGCGCGCAACTCGACCGTCCTTCACTACCAGAACGGTGAAAACGTCATCCGCGCCGGCGACCTCATCCTCGTCGATGCCGGCTGCGAATATCAATATTACGCGTCCGACGTGACCCGCACCTTTCCGGTCGATGGCCGCTTCACCCCCGAACAGCGCGGCATTTACGAAACCGTGCTTGCGGCGCAGGAGGCGGGCGCCGCGACGCTTCGCGCGGGGGTCGTCTATGACGAGGCGCAGGTCGCCGCCAATCGGGTGATGGACCGCGCCGGTCACCGCGACGATTTCTGGCACGGGCTCGGCCATTTCGTCGGCCTCGATGTTCACGACGTCGGCGATTACGCCAAGCCGCTCCAGGCCAATTCGGTGGTCACCGTCGAACCCGGCATCTACCTCCCCGACCGCGAAATCGGGGTTCGCATCGAAGACGACTTCCTGGTCACCGCCGCCGGAGTCGAGAATATGAGCCGCGCCATCCCCCGCACTGTCGCCGAGATTGAAGGCATCATGGCCGCGCGCTAGGCGACGCTGCCTTCCGACTGTGGATAACCCTCAGCGCGCCCCTTGGCACTGCTCGAACCGCGCCCGTATACCTGACGCTTCATGTCCGACCTGTTCTCGTCCCCCGGTTCCGCCGCAAGCGACAGCTACGATGCATCCGCCATCGAGGTGCTCGAAGGCCTTGAGCCCGTCCGCCGCCGCCCTGGAATGTACATCGGCGGGA
>JBDSSR010000261.1:0-2691 GCA_039928675.1 Sphingomicrobium sp.
GCGGTTGCGTCCGGCTGGAGGACGCCGCGCGGCTTGGACGCTGGCTGTTCGGCCGCGACCTCGACTGGCGCTCGGCAAGCGCCGAGCAGCCGGTGCCTCTGGCCCAGCCGGTTCCGGTCTACATCACTTATCTGACGGCGATGCCCGATGGACAGTCGGTGGCGTTCTACGACGACGTTTATGGCCGCGACGGGACCAGCTTCGCCAAGGCGGGCGATCCCACGACGGGCGATTCGATGGCGGTCGCAACCGGTCGGTAAGTGCCGCCGCGAAGCGCGCCGTCACAAACGCCAGCGGGCGACAAATTGCAGCTGGTAGGGGATTGGCCGGCCCTGATCGTCAAGCGCCGGCCGGAAGCGGAGCCGCGCCTCGATCAGTGGGCACAACCCGCTGTCCACCGCGGGGTCGCCGCTCGATCGGGTGATCCGGCAATTGTCCGCCAGTCCATTGGGGGTGATCCGAAGCGAGACCATCGCCTGCCCGCTGGCAAGCCGGCCGGCACCGATCGATCGATAGTCGCCGCTTGAAAGGTTGCGGATCAGCTGCGCCAGAGTGAAGCGCGAAAAATCGGTGCCGCCGCCGCCCGGACCGTTGCCCTGGCCGCCCGCGCCAGCGCCAGCGGAAGATCCACCCGCCGCCGCCGAACTTCCCTTGCCGGCGATTTTGGCCGCCGGGATTGGCGAGGGACGCGGGCTTGGCGGAGCAACCACCGGCGTCGGCTCGGCCTTCCGGGCCGGGGCGCCTTCGGGCTTTTTGGCTTTGGCAGGTTTCGGAGCGGGCTTTGGCGGCGGCGGCGGCGGAGGAACTGGCGGGGGCAGTGGAAGATCGCGAAAGTCGAAGGTTTTCAGCTGTTCAACGGCGTGGCCGACCATCTGGACGTTGAGCCCGGCGACGATGATCGCTGCAAGGCAGGCGTGGACCGCGGCGACCGCGACGATCGCTTTCCACCGGTCATGGGGTTCAGCTGCGTTGTAGCTCGCCATTGTATCGCAGGGATAACGCTCAACCGGGCCGGTCGTTCTCGCCCATGAAGTTGACGTTCTTGCGTTCCGGCCCGACCGCTGCAAGCCCGGCGATGACTATCGCCGCGGCCCCGCACACCATGCCCAGCGCAAGGCCGTAATTGCCGCCATGCCGGGTTGCGACCCACGCCTGGAAGGGCGCGTTGCGCGACGCGATGAGATTGCCGAGCTGATAGGCGAAGCCGGGGAACAGGCCGCGCGCCATCGCCGGCGACAGTTCGTTCAAATGGACCGGGACGATGCCCCACGCGCCTTGCACCGCGACCTGAATCAGGAACGCGCCGAGGCCGAGCATCAGCGGAGTCGAGGAAAAGGCCCACAAGGGGATGATCGGGAGTGCCATCAGGGCGGCTATGATGATCGCGCGCCGTCGGCCGATTTTTTCCGACCAGATGCCAAAGCTGATCCCACCGACGATCGCTCCAAGGTTCATGATCGCGGTCAGAGTGCCGGTCAAATGGGTGTCGAAGCCATGCTGTTTCTGAAGAAAGGTCGGATATTGGTCCTGCGTCCCGTGGCTGAAGAAATTGAACGCGGTCATCAGGACGACGAGATACAGCGCCATTTTCCAGTGACGGGCGATTTCGACCAGCGGGTTCACCCGCGCACCCTTGCGGGCGAGGTGGGTCGGGCTTTCCTTGACGTGGATTCGGATCAGGAACACCAGCAGCGCAGGAGCGATTCCGACGAAGAACATGCCACGCCAACCGATCGTATCGAACAGCAGATAATAGACCAGGCTGGCGAGGAAAAAGCCCGACGGATACCCGCTTTGGAGGAGGCCCGAGACGGGGCCGCGGAGCCGTGGCGGAATGCTTTCCATGACGAGGCTTGCGCCAATGCCCCACTCGCCGCCCATGGCGAAGCCGAACAGGGCGCGGATCAGCATCAGCTCTGCGAACGAGCGAGCGAAACCCGACAGCGCCGAAAAGGCCGAAAAGGCGAGGATCACGATCATCAGGATCGGACGCCGCCCGAAGCGTTCGGCAAGCCAGCCGAAGACGAAGGCGCCGACCGGACGGGCGGCAAGCGTGACGAACAGAAGCTCGGACACGGCTGTGTCGCTGACCCCGAATTCCTTGCCGATCGAAACCTTGAGAAACACCAAAAGGAAGAAGTCGAAGGCGTCGAGGGTCCAGCCGAGATAGCTGGCCCAGATCGCGCTGCGCTGCGACGGTTCGAGCGATTTGATGTCGGCGATCAGGCTCATGTGGCGGCTCCCTCCGTTGCGATTAGTGCCGGGGAGCGCGGCCGGGGGCAAGCGTTGCCGAGTGGCCGCGGCGGATCAGTCAGGCACTTGTTGCATCTGCCCGAACATCCGTCTAGACACTGAACTATATGGTTCAGTATTCCGATATGACACTCGATCGCTCGTTCGCAATCCTGTCCGACGCAACTCGGCGCGGCGTTCTCGAACAACTCGGGCGGGCGGACGCCTCGATCACCAGCCTTGCCGCCAGGTTCCAGATGACGCTGACCGGAATGAAGAAGCACGTCAGCTTGCTGGAGAAGGCCGGGTTCGTCGTCTCACGCAAGGTCGGGCGCGTGCGAACCTGCACCCTTGGCCAACGCGGGCTCGAAGCCGAGGCCCAATGGATCGAAGCCCACCGCACGCTGTTCGAGGCGCGGTTCAGCGCTTTGGACAAGCTCATTCTCGAACTCAAACAGG
>JBDSSR010000262.1:0-6695 GCA_039928675.1 Sphingomicrobium sp.
ATCCCGATTAAAAGAGCTACCGCAGCACCAGTCACGCCCCAGAAATGAACGAGTAGCGGTAGCGTGACGATGTTGACCGCTAGGGCTACGCCCATCGCCCTCGTCACTCGCCGCTCATGGTGGGTCATGTTGAGCAGCATCACGTTGGGGCCGAAGGCGGAGCTGACGATCTGGGCCGTCGCCAGGATGCGAAGCGGTGTCGCAGCCGCCTCATAACCGGGGCCGAAGACAAGGCCGAGCAGAAAGGGCGCTGCGACCAGCACCGGCAGCGACAGGATGACCACGCCGGCGAACTGGCCTCGCGCAGCAGCCGTGACCACGTTCCTCAGCCGCTCGTGGTCACCGGCTGCATAAAGCCGCGCAACCGTCGGCATTGCAGCCACGGCGACGATGTTGGTCGCGATTGACGCCATCAACGCGGTTCCACTCGCGACCCGGAAAAGCCCCACCGCAGTGGGCGCTGCAATTGCTCCGAGGAGGAGGGTCGAAAGCTCGGTCTGAAGCCCGCGCAGGCCATCGGTCATGGCCATTGGAATGGAACTCGCAAGCCATTTGCGGCCGGTTCGAACCAGTTCCGCAGGAACGACCGGGGGAAGCAGGTCGCGCAGCCAGACCAGCGCCAGCACGTAGGCGGCGGCGGCAGTAATCGAATTGAGCGCCATCGCGCCCGCCGAGTCTACCGGCAGCCGCAGGAGCTGCACGGCAAGGAGGATCGCCGACAGCAGCAGCGGACGGAACAGGTTCGCCGGGATCTGGCCCCGGACGACTTGGTTGAGTCCCTGCATCGCGCCGCCCTCAATCTTCGCCAGGGCCATCAATGGAATGACCGGGACCCCGAGAAGTATTGCCATCGCGAGCACCGAAGGACGGTTGGTTGCGACCAGGAAGGCCGAGGCGAAGGCGATGACGGCCATCGTGGCGGACATTCGAAGGCCGGTCCGGCGGGCCCAGCGGAGCACCCCGAACAGGCTGGCGTGATTGCCTGTCGCCGCGGCGGCCGAAACTTCGCGAGTGACTAGCTTCGGCAGTCCAAGCTCTCCAGGAATACCAGCGATGGTCACGATCGACAGGGCCAGCCCGTAATAGCCATAGTCTTCCACCCCCAACATCCGCGCGAGCTGGACCCCGACGAGGAAGCTGGCGGCCATCGCGGCGAGCCTGACAGCGCCGGTACCGGCGACATTGCGCAACAGCATCGGGCCAAGCCCGCTTCCGGCAAAATATGCGCGTCCCCGCGAGATGCGCTTCATGACCATCGGCAAGGCGGCTAAGGTGTAACGACCACCGATACAAGCGGCACGCTGTCGGCAGCGCGGCCTAGGTCGGCCTGGGATCTGCCTGGCGCTTCAAACCGACGGCGGAGGCGTCGATCCCAAGAGCGCGGCGGACATAGATCAGCATCGCAAGGTTCCACGTCACGGTCGCCGAGCTTGAGGCGATGGCTGCTCCGAGCGCTCCCAAGCTCGGAATGAGGAGCAGGTTAAGACCAATGCTGACGACCAGCGCTCCAGCGAAGATCGCCAACGCAGGGCGCTCTCGGCCGGTGAGCGTCATTAGATAGGCGACCGCGCCGGTAAAGGCATTGGCGATCCCGCCAACGGTGAGCGCAATGAGCGCTGGATAAGCGGCGCTGAATTCCGGTCCGAACAAGGCTAGCAGCGGTCGCCCCCAAATGGCAAGTAACCCGCCCGCAACGAGGGCGACAGTGAGGCCCACCCGAGCAATCAGCCGGGCCAGCACCGCGAGATCGTCGTAGGATCCGCGATGATCCGCCGATGCGATGTGCGGAGCAGCGATACCGGTCAGCGCGGCTAACGCGAAAGGCGTGAGGCTGGCGAGCCGCCAGGCCGCGGCGAACAGGCCCGAGGCCGAGGCGCCGACCATCGTCCCGAGCAGGATGACTTCCATCTGGTTCATCAATTCCTGCATCGAGGCGATGATGAGCATTGGCAGGCTGAGCGCGTACCACTCGCGCAGGTGACCAAAGTCGGCCCGCGCCGATCTGGTCTGAGCGAAGGCCCAGCCGAAGGGCACCAGCAAGGCGATGAGCGCTGCAAGCGCCGCGACCGCGGTCAGCAGCAGCGCTGCGGACACTGACATTCTGAAGCCGATCAGCCCGGCAATGCTCAGCGTGATAACAAGAATAGCCGGGCGCACGATCTGCTCGTAGATTTGCGAGGACACGATGCGCTGCGCGGCCCGCATCATCGGCGACGCCACGCCCAGGAGCGCCAGCGGAAGGACGATCGTTGCTCCGGCGACAATTGGGATTGCATGCGTGGCAAGGCCGCCGATGGCCATTGCCCCGCTCACCGCGAGCGAGACAGCGATGACGGTTGCAAATCCGGTCCGAATGAACCCGCGTAGCCGACCGAATTCGCCATTTTCGAGGTAGACGGTGACGAACCGCAACGCGCTGTTTTCAAAGCCGGCCCGCGCCGGAAGGGTCAGAACCAGCGCCCAGCCGAGTGCGATGACATATTCACCAAAGCCGTGAAGCCCAAGCAGGCGCGACAAGAAGATGTTCGCGGCATAGCTGAAGCCGACGCCGGTAACGCGAAGCGTGATCGACACGCCGGCGCCGGCCAATATGGTCCTGCTCAAAGTCGCGAATGGTTTGGTGTTGACTGGCATCGTTGTACGCTTACGGCGCATGGCCTCACGTTCGCCGATTGGCCGCGGCTCGATCGATGCTCGCCCTGATGGCCTCGATCGGCCAGACGCCGACAAAGCGCGGGAAGCCATCATCGTCGGTATCCCGCAGATATTCCTCTGGCCGCGGAAGATTGAACGGCGCGCGTTCGAGATCGAGATAGCGAAACCCGCCCGTCGGGACGTCGAGGTTGGTCATCAAGCGCGCCGAGTTGGTCGTAATCAGCACCCGCTCAACGCCCGATCTGCCGACGTTTTCGAAAGCGAGCCAGATGTCGGCGAATGACAAATGGAAGAGCGTGTCCCGGCAGTGCCACATTTGCGCGTCCGGAAAAGGATCGCGGCAAATATCGAACAGCCGGACCTCGACTTCCGGGCGGCGTTGGCGGGCAGCTGCGATTGCCATTTCTGAAATGTCGCCACCCGCATATTCCATCGGCCACTGGTCGAGCACGAGCGCCATCCAATTCAGGTCGCCGCACGGGGCATCGAACATCGAACGGACGCTTCGGCGCTTGAGGAACGAGAGGAGCTCGCCGCGGTATCGTTCTGTTCGACCAAGTTCGGACCCCGGACCCGACCCGCTTTCGGCCGAACCCCAGATGTTCTTTTCGTAGATTTCCGCGAACACCGCGTCCCGATCACCGGCATTCGCAAGAGTGCTGTTGAACGCGACCGGGAATGGCAAAATCCCATATCCCCTGCCCAGACGGTTGAGCAATCGCTGGAACGGCGTCCGGTGCGGCATTGTGGTGACGGCATCGGAGAAATCGACTGTCGTCGGTGTTTCGGCATTATTTTCGGTAGTCGGCATTCACGACGCTCCAGCCTTGTAGTTTCGCCGTGCTACACGGACTATGCGCCCGATAGAACCTCGAACGAAAGCAAACCGTGACGGAAAATGTGCCCAAGTCTGGGTCGGGCGAGCCGCCCGCGTGCTTCCTATGCGGCGGCGCCGGGACGCCCCCGACGACACCATTCGGAATGCGCTGGGACGGCCGTCAGTTCGACTATTTGGATTGTACGAGCTGCGGATCCCGCTTTGTCGACCCGATGCCGACCGCCGATGATTTCGCGCGCATCTACGCTCGTGCGGAGTATCACGACGTCCACTATGTCGAGCCGTCCGCCGGTCAGTTCCGCCGCTCGCTGGCTGCCCTTGCACGGTTTGTGCCCGAGGGCGCGCGCGTCCTCGACTTCGGCTGCGGCAACGGTCAGTTCCTCAAGGAGGCATCGGACGCCGGCTACATCGCGGAAGGGGTCGAACTCGACCAGGCCGCGCGGGCTTCTGCGGCAGTCAATAGCGGATGCACGGTGCAGTCCCTGGACGAAGTCCGGAAAAGTGGTGTCAGCTACGCGGTCATCCACCTTGGCGATGTGCTCGAACACCTCCCCGATCCGGCCGCCACCCTGCGCGACCTGCAAGGGCTGCTTGCTCCGGCGGGGCTGTTCCTGATCGAAGGGCCACTCGAGGAAAACCGCAGCCTCGTCGCCTGGACCGCGGCCCGGGTGCGCCGGCTCAAGGCTAGCGCCGGCCGATCCAACTACGCGACCGAGCCACCAACCCACCTCACGCGCTTCAGTGCCCGATCGCAGCGCGACTTCTTCGAGCGCGTCCTTGGCTATCGGCTGCGCTACTTCCAGGTCCATGAAAGCGGGTGGCCCTATGTCGTGCCGTGGGCCGAGATCGTGCCGCCGAAGCGGGCGTCAACCGTGGTTCGAGGCCTCATCGGCAAGGCGGCCGTCGGGATCGCCAAAGTTGGCAACCTAGCTGGACTGGAGATTGGCGACCGGTTCATCGCGGTTGTTGGTCCGCCCGAACAGTAAATCGCGATAGGCCCGCGCCGCGCGGTCGGGCGAGAACTCCGCCGCTCGTTGGGCCATGCCCGCGGGCGGCGGTTGCGTCAGAGCGTGGTCGATCGCAGCAGCAAGTGCCTCGACGTCGCCGCACGGCGTCAGTGCCCCATATTTGCCGCCGCCGAGTATTTCCGCCGGACCGCTTGGGCAGTCCGTGCTTACCACCGGCAAGTCCGCGGCAAGCGCCTCGACGATGACATTGCCGAACCCTTCGTAGTCCGACGACAGGACAAACAGGTCGGCCGACTTGTAAAAAGGCCAGGGGTCGCGTGTGAAACCCGGCATCGCCACCCGCCCACCAAGCCCAAGGCGGGCGATGTCGCCGACGATTTCGTCCCGCAGTGGCCCCTCGCCCAACACTATGAGGCGCGCGTCGCGGGCCTTCAGCCTGGCAAACGCCTCGAGCAACAAGCGCTGGTTTTTCTGGCGCCGGAAGCCGCCGACATTGAGGATTCGCGGGCCCAGTCCGCTTCCCCACAGGCCTTCGGCCTCGGCGCTGGTTTCGATCTTCGCCGGGATCGCGATCGGGTTGTAGATGACGTCGATGCTGGCAAGTGGCAGCCGGCCGAACGCGGCCAGGTCGGTGGCGACCCCGCGCGACACGGCCACTCGCCCGTCTGCATGGCGATAGGTGGCACCGAGCGACCGCCTGGCCAGTGCAAGGCTGACGGGGCTGAGGTCAGTGGTATCGCGAGAGATGGCCACATGCTCGCTGACGACCATCCTCGGGCGGGTTCGAGAAAGCCATTTGGCCGCAATCGCGACCGAGGTCAGCGGCCACATCGAGATCTGCACAGCATCGGGCCGACGTTGCCGCAGATAACGCGCAAACGGCCACAAGGCGTCGCGTAGCCTCGGGCTTTGAAGGTCGAAAAACGTAGCGCTAGAAGGGACCAGAGGAAGCAATTCGCCGACGGCCTGGGCGACGACGAGGTCGACCTCCACACCGTTCCCGAGCAGCTGGTCGATCAGGGTCAGCGCAACGCGCTCCGCACCACCACCGGACAGCGTCGGCAGCAGGAAGGCGACGCGCACTGCGTTCAGCGTGCCGGAATGGCGCGGTCGTCGGGCCCGTCAAGATAACCTTCGTACGCATGCGACAGATACTCATCGAGGCACACGCGCCAGTCGCGCATGATGTTGAGACCGCGCTGGTCGAGCTTCTTGGTCAGCAGTCGCTCCGAATCCGGTCGCGGGGCGAAATATTCCTGCGCAAAATGATCGGACTTGACCGGGGTGATGACAATTTCCTCGTTCAGGCGGAGCCCCCGGACAAGGTGCCAAGCAACTTCGAGCCGGCTCGTCACCCCTGGGCAGACCATATTGTAAACGCCCCAGAATTCGGTGCCGAGGAGAAGTTCGACGTTGCGCGCGAAGTCGACCGTGTAGGTCGGCGTTCCAAGCTTGTCGTCGACGATGAACAACTCGCGTGCGCCGTCCTTGATCTGCCGCATCAGCTTGTGGACGAACTTCTTGTCCTTGGCCGGGCCGCCACCCATCATCCAGCCGGCGCGGCACACCAGATGGCGCCGGACGTTCTCGGCCACGAAGCGCTCGCCCATATATTTGCTCCGCGCATATTCCCCGAGCGGATTGGGCAGGTCCCAATCATCGTAAGTCTCCTGCGCGCCGTCGAAAATTCCGGCCGTCGAGATGTATAGCAGCGGGATATCGAGCTCATTGGCAATGTGCACCGCATGCTCCGTCGCAAGCGTATTGGTGGCATAAGCGTCCTCGACGTTCTCCTCGCAATATTCGAGGCTGGTGTGAGCGCCGAGGTGGAAGAGATAGTCCGGCCGGAATTGCAGGACGTCCGCGCGATATGCCGCAAAGTCGCGGAAATCGAGCGCCGTCAGCCACGGCGAATTGACGTCGATATCAGTGCATTTAAGCTCGTGCGAGCCGCCAAACACGCTGTGGAACGCATCGCCGAGCATGCCGCCTGCGCCCGCCATGTAGATACGCTTACCCAGGTCCATCACTGTCCGATCACGTTGTCGAGCACCGCCCGATACTCCGCTGCAATGGCATCCGTCGAATAGTTTGCAACTGCGTCCCTGCGCGCCTGTTCGCCAAGCCGGCGGCGGAGCCCGGGATCGTCGAGCAGCCGGCGCAAGGCGTCGATCCATTCGCCTTCGGTGCGGACCAGCAGTCCGTTTTCGCCATCGCGGATGATCAGCGGCGTG
>JBDSSR010000263.1:0-9159 GCA_039928675.1 Sphingomicrobium sp.
CGACTTCCTCGCGAGTGGCGGGCGGGATCCGCCGCGTTTCCAGTATCGCCCGCTGACCGTCGACCCAGATGCCGCCAAGCGCGACCTGTACGCCATCGATCTCGGCCGGATCGAGGATCCCTTGCTGGAGACTCTGTTGTCGGAAAAGCGGCGCGAGGTTGGCCATCAACTGACCATGCTTGCAACCCGCAACACGGCCGCGTTTCGTGCCGCCTCGATGTTGCTTTACGGAAGCGTCGACAAGCCGCTGCTCGGCGCGGCCAAGGACATCCTTGCGGCTGCTCCAGTCGCTCGGGCCAGGCGAGGGCGAATGATCGGAGCGCCGGAAATCAGCGCGGCCGGGCGTGCCCTTATCGCCAGTTACACCAGCGTCGACGAGCGCTTTGCGCCGACCGTTGAAGTCCGCGACGACCTGGCCGGTGGGCTCATGGTATCGGGCGGGAAATTGATGGTTTCAAGCGACACCCGGATGGGTGAGGGTCGGCTCGATGCCTTGCTCGCGCATGAAGTCAGCGTGCATCTGCTGACCTGGTTCAACGGCTCGCTTCAGCCATTGTCGATCTTCCGTACGGGTTTGGCAGGCTATGAGGGGTTGCAGGAAGGGCTGGGCGTGTTTGCCGAATATGCGCTCGGCGGGCTGACGACCACGCGCATGCGGCTGCTTGCTGGACGGGTGCTTGCAGTGGACGCGATGCTGCGCGGCGCTGACTTCGGCGAATGCTTCCAGCTTCTCGTCAATGATTACGGGTTTAGCGAGCGTACGGGGTTCAACATCTCGGCGCGGGTCTATCGATCGGGCGGGTTCGCCAAGGACCTCATATATCTGCAAGGGTTCAAAGCCGTCATCGATCTGGTCGCCGCGGGCGCTTCGCTGGATTCCTACTGGCTGGGCAAAATCGCTCCGGCCCATGGGCCCCTGGTCGACGAACTGCTTCAGCGCGGATTGCTCCGCCCGCCACGTTTAATTCCGAACTTTATGAACCGGGCGGACACCATCGCGCGGATCGTGCGTTTGCGAGGACGGGCCAATCTCGGTTCGATCCTCAACGAGGAGTAAGCGGTTGCGCCTGGCCTTTTTTGTCAACGATATCGAACGCGAATTTCCCGGCTACACGACGACCGTGCTGGCGCATCAGGCGGCGATGCGCGGCCATGAGGTGTGTTACGTCACGCCGTCCGATTTCGTGCTGACCCCGGACGATGGGCTCCACGTTCACGGCCGCTTCCTGCCCAAGACCAAGTGGAAGGACCGCGAGGAGATGTTCGCTGCGCTAAAGGAGATCGGCGACAAGACGCGGCAGGTCGACATGGCGGAAATCGACGTTCTGATGCTTCGCAACGACCCGTCGCTGGATGCTCAGACGATGCCGTGGGCAGCAGAAGCCGGAATCCTGTTTGGACGCGAAGCGGTCAAGCGCGGAGTGATCGTGCTCAACGATCCGGACAGCCTCGGCAGGGCGATCAACAAGTTATATTTCCAGTCGTTCCCGACCGAGGCGCGGGCCGAAACGCTCATCTCTCGTCACAGCGACGACATCAAGGCGTTTGCCAAGGCGCATGGCGGGGAGATCATCCTCAAGCCGCTTCAGGGATCGGGTGGATCGGGCGTGTTCAAGCTCGATACCAAGTCCGCGGCCAATTTGAACCAGATGATCGAGGCCATCGGCCGCGACGGCTATATCATTGCCCAGGCCTATGTCCCGGCGGCAAAGAAGGGCGACATCCGCCTGTTCCTGATGAACGGGGTGCCGCTTCAGATCGACGGCAAATATGCCGCTCTTCGCCGGGTCGCGTCGAAGGACGACATCCGCTCCAACATCCACGCTGGCGGAACCGCCGAAGCGGTCGAAATCGGCAAGACCGAACTCGCCGTTGCCGAACTGATTCGCCCAAAGCTGATCGCGGACGGCATGTTCCTCGTCGGGATCGACATCGTCGGCGACAAGATTCTCGAAGTGAACGTTTTTTCGCCAGGCAATCTGGGAAGCTGTTCGAGCCTTGCCGGAGTCGATTTCTCGGTCCCGATAATCGAGGCGATGGAGCGCAAGGTGGCAGTCGTCGACCAATATGCCCGCGCCTTCGACAATCGCCATCTCGCGACGCTGTAGGTACGATTGCAGGCTCTAGCGATCAGGGATCCGGCTTGAATCCGATCTTGTCTAGCGCTGGTTGAATTTCGGGGTTCGACATGAACAGCTTCCACAGCAAGCCGGTCCGGTAGTTCTCGATCATTGCCACGGTCTGCGCCTGATCGAGCGCCATATAGGTTTCGTCGTAGAAGCCCTGACTCTGATTGAACGTATCTGAAAAGCCGTACGTGCCGTAAATTCGTGGACCCAGATCGCGATAATAATGGCGTAGCGCCTTGAGCGATTCGTCGGGCGTATAGGGCATCGAAGCAAGCGCGGCATGAACCGTGATTGTGCCATTGTCGTCCCGCGGCTGGGCGCGGCCGCCGCCGTTGTTCACTCCCGCAGACTGGCCCCAGGCATCGTCGCCATAGCCCGTCCATTTGCGCGGATTCTCGATCGCGTAAGCGTTGCTGATTAGCGCGATGTTGCGGTTGTTCTTGAAATAATTGGTGTAGGCATCCCGCTTGCCGCGAGGGTCAAAGCCCAGGAACGAGAATTGGGTGAAGAACAACTCCGCGCCGTTCCCCTCTCCGACCTCCAGCATGTAGCCATAATAGCTGTGGCCATTGACGAAATGGTCGCCATCGGTGGTGCGGCTCCAGTTCTGGCGGTACTTGATCGCTAGCGGTGAGGTGCCCGCCCAGCCACTGTGCCACAAACTGGCGGGAACGGCGTGCGTCGGAGAGGCGATGCCGAGGAGGTAGGCGATGGCCGATTCATTCCACCCGACCAGCGGGTGGTTGAGGTAGAAACCGTGATCAGGCGACCAATGCCAATAGAGAAAGTCGCTGTCGGGACGTTGTCGATACCAGTCCCATTCGGCACCCTTCCAGAGGCTTGTGATCGTGTCGCGGATTTCGCGCTCGGTGGCCGTGTTCCGGGTAAAATATTGCCGCGCGGTCAGCAGGCCCTGCATCATGAACGCGGTCTCGATCAGGTCGCCCCCATCGTCATATTTGCCGAAGACCGGCATCACCTTGCCGGTATTGCCGTTTAGGAAATGCGGCCACACACCGTGGAATCGGTCTGCATTTTTCAAGAAGCGCATGATCTTCAGCATCCGCTCAGCGCCCTGATCGCGCGTGACGAATCCGCGGTCGGTACCGACGATCAGCGCCATCACCCCGAAGCCTGACCCGCCCATCGCGACCTGGTCGGGATCGCCAGGGGTGATTTCCAAGCCCATCCCGGCCGTTGGATGCGCGCCGTCCCAATAATAACGGAACTGCGCCTCCTGGATCATCGTCATCAACTGATCGTCCGTCATTGCATGCGTCTGCGCAGCGACGGTTGGAGTTACCGGACTCTCATTCCCCGCGGGGTCCACCGCCGTGATTCGATAAGCTGCTCGCACGCCAATCGGGCCAACGAAGTCTTCGTAGCGGTCCCAGCCGACGCGTTGGCTGGCGACCCATTCGAACGGCTTGCCGGCGACCGAGCGATAGATGCGATAGCTTTCGGTGTCTGGCGACGGGGTCGGGTTCCACGACAATTCGACGTGCCGCTCGTAGCCGCGCGCATTCAGCGCAACGGGCGCGGCGGGCGGACTGCGGTCAGTCTGCGCCAAATCCTCGATGCGGATATCGTCGATCACCACCGAATGCGGCCGTCCGTCGTCAAGCCCCTGAATAATCGTCATCTGCGCAAACAGGCGTGGATCGAACTTGTCGTCACTGGTGTCTTGAACCGAACTTTTGAAATCCGCGAAGGGCAGGATGACTTTGGTCCAGCTATTCGCCGGGATTTTGGGCAGTGAGCCGATGAGCTTGATCCCCGGATTGCTCACGCCTTTCAGATCGCCGAGGCGGATGCGCGGCGACGATGACGCGTCGATCTCGCTATCGGCGTGGACCCAGAAGGTCAGTGCGTCGCCCTGGAAACCTGTTTGTGTACCCCATATCCGTGCGGCCTCGATCGACGCCTGCCAATTACCGCCCTGCTTGGAGGTCCAGCTCAACCGAAGGGCATTCGGCGGCGAATGCGTCACCTTTGTCTCGAGGGGAAGTTTCCCATCCACGAGGTCGATGCGGCTGGGCGCCACAGCCTCGCCGGCCGAATAGAGATACCAGCCGACGGAGCGAGTGTTGTCGAACACAACGTGGCGCTCATAAACCGAATTGGCCGATGACGCGCCGGCGAACGGCAGGGAGGCGAGGCTGGCGAGCAGTGGGGCAAATCTCATGTGCAGTAGCTAGGCCGCTCAGTGCCCGGACGGCAATGGGCCGCCTGCGAGAAGACTGAATCGTTCGGAATAGTGGAAGTGAAAGCCGACGGCCTCACCTCATCCTGGGCAATTCGTCTTTCGTTATATAGTGCTCAGCCGAATAGGCCCCCTCGATATCCGACGGTGCGTTGGTCACGCCATCCATGATAAAATGGGTGTGCCACGTAAGGAAGTAGAGCCATTGGGCATCCCCACCGAGTGTCTGGGCGGCCGGGATAGGCCCGTTCTCGTGGAGGCAGATCGGCACGGTCGTTCCGACGATCTGCTTGACTGCACCGAACAGGCCGGCGAGGTTTCCATGATCTGAGACATACAGATCCGCTCCAGCGACATCGACCATCCGTCGGCCTGGATAATATGACCCGTCGATGTTCTGGCCGGCGAAACCAAGTACCCAAATGAGATTGTCTAACCTCAGCTCCTTGGTGAAATGGTCGTACATCAACGTCCACAGTGCCTTGAACGCTGCTGGGCCATGCTTTCCCCACCAGAACCAGTCGCCCGAAAACTCGTGAAATGGACGCCAGAGGACAGGGACATGGAGATCGCGAAGCTCGCCGAGCAGCCGTCCGGTGACGCCCAGATCATGCATCATGTCACGATTTTGGATCGTTCCGACGCGCAGTGCGGCGGCCACATCGAAATCCTTCTTTGAATTTTCATAGCCGCTGCCGATCCCGGGCACGCCCCAGTGCCAGCAGATCGTCGGTATTCCGCCCTCCTCCAAATACCATCGCGCGGCACGCTGATTGACGTTCCGGTTGTCTTCCGGTCGCAGATAATCGAGGCCAAGGACGGCCGGCAGCTTGCCGCTGATCTGCTGAATAAAATTCAGCTCTGCTCGAGGACCGGCAGGAGTCCAGCTGGACTCCTGCTGCCCTGTCAGCGTTCTCTTGCCGTAAATGCTCCACAAATAGGCATAGAGCGCTTGAGTCCGGGCGGTCGCGCGCAGGTTGCACAGCGCCCTACGCCGTCGGGTGAGCGGCCTCGCGCTCAACCGAGCTTGCAACAAGGCTCCGGTCATTCCCAGTGACAGGAAAAACTCCCGCTTCGACATGGTCATCCGGCAATCCTCTTCACGGAGCGCTTGACGCGATACATTGCGGTAGAGCTTCGGTCTCCGCAATCGCCAGGCCGACCAGCGACGTCCGCACCGGGCCGGCATGATTGCCTCGCCCGGGTCAGATCCAGCCGATCCCGAACCCCCGCGCGAATCGTCGATTTTGCACTTTGACAATGGCCCGCGAATGCTGAAGCTTAGCCTTATATGAAAGTGGCGTTTGTCGAAGTAGGGGAGCTTTTGATCGCTCGACCCCAAGGCCGGGTGGAAGCCGGCGACGGTGCCGAGCTCGCCTTGTCCATTGGCCAGCGTCTGCGCCCAAATACGAAATCCGTGACCGTCGATCTCGGTCAGTTGGAATTCGTCAATTTCGGTGGCATTCGCGCTATCCTGCGGCTTGCGCGCTCGCTCAAGGGTCAACAGCGGAGCATCGACTTTCTCAATGGCAATCACGCGGTCCGCGATGCGCTGGACCAGGCCGGGCTCGACGACTTCTTTCCATTTCTGCCGCCTTACATTTCAACCCGGGGGACACCAAAATGATGCGCCGTAACCTTCTCGCCGTCTTTGCCATCGGCTTGTCATTGATCACGCTCGGGGCTTGCCAAAAAGACCAGGGCTCAAAGGTGATCGAAGTTGCGGTCACGCCCGCGTCGCCGCCCAATCTGTTCGAGGAAAACGGCAAGACCCAGGGCCTCGATTACGATCTGTTCGACGGCTATTGCAAAGCCCGCGGCTGCACCATGCACATCACCGCCTACGACTGGCAGGGCATGCTCGGCGCGGTCGTCAGCAAGAAGGCCGACGTTGCTTTTTCCGGCATTTCGATCACCGAGCCGCGCCAGAAGGTCATGGATTTCTCCAAGCCCTACATGGACAACAGCTGGAACCTGGTGAGCATGACGAGTCGCAACATCAAGCTCGCCAATCTCGATACTTTGAAGAAGTACACGATCGGCTTTCCGCGCGGCATGGCGTATATGGATTTCATCAAGACCGAGCTTGAGCCCAAGGGCGTTTACAAGACCGATCAGGTGAAGCTCTATCCAAGCTACAATGAAGCGCTGACCGACCTGCAGAACGGCCAGGTCGACATGGTCTTCCTCGATGGCACGGTGGCGTCGGTCTACCGCAAGAAATTGCCGATCCAGGACAGCTATGTGTTCAGCGATATCGACAAGCTCGGCTTTGCCTTCCCCAAGGGGTCAACGCTGCGCGTCGACTTTGACAAATATCTCGACGAACTTGGTCCCCAGAAGCGGCAGGCGATCATCGACAAATGGATGAAATAGGCGCCGGATAAAACGGCGTGACGTTCATCGACATCCTGCTGACGCTGCTCAATGGCGCCGGCTACACGCTGCTGATAACGCTCAGCTGCGCTGCAACCGCGCTCGTCACCGGGCTTGCAATCGCGATTGCTCGCGAGCTTGGCGGCGCGTTGCTTGGCGGCATCCTTTCCACGATCGTCTATGTGCTTCGCGGAGTGCCGATGCTGGTGCTTCTGTTCGTCGTGTTCTTCGGACTTCCGGGGATTGGCATCGACGTTCCGCCGCTGCTTGCAATGATGCTCAGCCTCGGCCTGATCTCGGGCGCCTATCTGGCGGAGGTATTCCGCGGAGCGCTCGCCGCGGTCAACGCCAACGAAGTCCTCGCCGCTCAATCGATGGGCTTTACGCGGCTCGAAACCCTGCGGCTGGTGAAGATCCCGCAAATGCTCCGCTTTTCGGTTCCTGGCATGGTCAACGAACTGACGACCGTGCTCAAATTCTCGCCCTTTGCCTACACCGTCGGAATCCCGGAAATCACCAAACACGCGATGGCGCTGGTCGCCACCAGCATGCGTGGCATCGAAATCTATGCGTCGCTGGGGATCATCTATTTCGCGATTTACCGGCTGCTGCTCGTCGCCGTTCGGCTGATCGAAAAACGCTACTCCATCCCCGGCTTCGCGCAGGGCTGAAAGACGCACCGCAATGGCCCTCCTCGAAATCCGAAATCTCGTCAAAACTTTTGGCAACAAGACCGTGCTCGACGGCGTCAGCTTCGAACTTGATGAAGGTCAGGCCAAGGTCATCATGGGACCGTCGGGCTGCGGCAAGTCGACGCTTCTGCGTTGCCTCAACCTGCTCATCGAGCCGACCTCGGGGTCGATCCTGTTCGACGGGGTTGATGTCACGGGCCCGGGCATTGACGTGCGTGCGCTGCGCAGCCGGATCGGCTTCGTGTTCCAGAACTTCGCGCTCTATCGCCACATGTCGGTTCTCGACAATGTGACCCTTGCTCTGCGCCGGTTGAAACACATGTCGAAGCTGCAGGCCGAGGAGCGCGCGCTGCACGAGCTCGACCGGATGGACATGGCGGGCAAGCGCGACGCCTTTCCCGCGGCGTTATCCGGCGGCCAGAGCCAACGCGTTGCAATCGCCCGGGCGCTTGCAATGGACCCCAGGGTCCTGTTCTTCGACGAACCGACTTCTGCTCTCGACCCGATCATGGTTCGCGAAGTCGTGACCCTAATCAACCGCCTGTACCTCGACAATGTCACCATTCTTTGCGTCACTCACGACCTTGGCCTGGCGCGCTACATCTCGGACAGCGTCGTGTTCCTCGACCATGGCAAGGTCTACGCCGAGGACCTTGTCGAACATCTGCTCGATCGCGACTCCGACCCTGTGATCGACGAGTTCTTCGGCGGCGAAGGCTAAGCCGTGTCGCTCGACACCTTCCCCTTCTTCGCCGACCTCGCCAGCTACTGGCCGCAAATCGCCAGGGGCCTGCGCGACACGATCCTGCTGTCGGTCACGATTACGGCCACCGGGCTCGTCGGCGGGATCGCGGTGTTCGGGCTCCTGCTCAGCCCCAGCCTGCTCGTTCGCTTCGTCACGCAAAGCTTTGTCTCATTGTTCATCGGCACGCCGCTGATCGTCTTCCTGTTCCTGCTCTATTACGGGCTTCCAAGCCTTGGACTGACGCTTTCCCCGTTCGTCATTGCGGTGTTCGGCTTCACGCTCAACGTATCGGCCTACAATGCGCGATATCTGACGATCGCCTATAAGGGCCTCGAGCAGGCCGAGCTTGAATCCGCCCGGGCCCAGGGCTTTTCCCGCATCCAGGTGTTCCGCCTGATCACCGCCCCGCAATCCTTGCGCATGTCGGTTCCCTCGCTGACCAACCAGGCGATCCAGAACCTCAAGGACAGCTCGATCGTCTTCCTTATCCAGTACATCGAATTTTTCGCGCAGATGCAGGAAGTCGCATCGCGGACCTTCCTGTTCTTCAAGACCTATCTGTTCACCGCTTTGGTCTATCTTCTGCTCGTCTCAATCGTCGTCCTCTTCGCCAGGCGGCTGGAGCGCAGGGTCGCGATCCCCGGCCTGGGCTGATCCGCCAGCCGCCCATTCGCCTTCCGCTTGCTGCGAAGCGGCCCATTCGAACTTGTGCCCGCACGTGCGCCGTGCGAGCCTTTGAACGACGGGTCGCTCGGCAGGAGGTAGTTTGGATGGGCAGGGTATTCCTGTTGGCAGGCGCATTGATGTTCGCATTGCCGACTGCGGTTCAGGCGCAGCGCGCCGGGACACTGATTTCGGCAACCCCGACGCCCGGCGCGCCAGCCGGTATGCGCGCCTGGTCAATCCATTATTGGTCGATGGGTGAGAACGGACAGCTCCAGGACCTGACGGGTATTGTCGCGGCGCCCGATACAGGTCAGTCGAGCCCGACTCGCCCGGTCCTGGCATGGACTC
>JBDSSR010000264.1:0-7556 GCA_039928675.1 Sphingomicrobium sp.
CGGTCGTCGAGGCCGAACACCGCTTTGGCCGGCGTGTCGTGAAGGTAGATCGCCTCGTCGTCAGCCATGTCGAACTTGACCAGACCAAGCGAGTTCTTGGGTCCCGAACCCTGCACATATTGGCCATCCTTCATGACGAAGTTGTTGGCATCGAGATAGGCTTGGCCCTTGTCTGCAAGCTCCTTGTCGCCAATGCCCTTGGGCACCGTCCAGTTCGGCTTTGCCACCAGGCGATAGATCGGCGCCTGGAGCTGCGGGGTGGGCTTGTCGAACTCCCCGTTGATTACCTTGCGATGATCGACATTCTGGCCGTCGCGCCAATAGTCGAGGAACGAGGCGGCGGTGTTGACGTCGATGCGGGTCTTGGGCGGGTCGCGCTGGAGCCAGCGAAGCCGCTCCATCGCCACTGCCAGCTGGCGTGCGCGGGCCGCCGGGCCAGTGCTGACAGCGCCCAGCGTTTGCTTGCCCAGAACACCGTCGGGCTTGGTCCCCATGTCGGACTGGAACTGCTTGACCGCCGCAACCATCGCGGGCGTGTAGGTAGCCGGATCGGCGGTGCCCTGACGCTGCTCGGGAATATAGCCACCCGACCGAAGGACCGCGACAATCGCCGGAATTCGGGGGTCGCGGGCGCCTGGCTTGATCGCCGTGTCGGTCGAGATCGTTTGCTGCTTGGCCTGGCCGGCAAGGTTGGCATATTGGACGAAGGCCTTGCTCAGCGCGCGATATTCGTCGGTTTGCGGCGCGAGTGAGTCGAGATATTCGCCAACATTGCCGTTCTGCATTGCCTGCTGAAGCCCGGCGCGAACGTCGGTCTTGGAGCGTGGGATCGTATAAACTTCGTGAAGCTGCGATGGGTCGCTGTAGCCGTTCGCCAGTGCCGAGGCATATTTCACAGCCGCGCTGGCTAGTGCCGATCCGTCTTCGCCGCCCTTGAGGAACAGTTCGGGCTTGAGGCCGTGGGTCGGTGCGTTTGCGATGGCTTCGCGAATCTGCTTTTCGGACTTGCCATCGACGGTCATGCCCGACGCATCGGCCGATGCGTTGGCCGAGGCCTGGTTGGACGAAGTCTCGCTCTGAGAACAGGCGGTGACGGCGGCGCTGCACAGGGCAAGGCTCAAGGCTCTGCCGATCCATTTGGTTTGTTTCATCGCCGTTGAACGCGAGGACCGCGCAAAACGATCCGAGCCGACTTCAGTCTTCGATCAGCTTTGGATCGCGGAGCCCCTCGCCGATCGCACCGCGCGGTTGATCGGCTTCGCTGCTGGTGACCGGGTAGGCGCAGTAATCCGCTGCGTAAAAGGCGCTTGGGCGATGGTTGCCGCTAAGCCCGACACCGCCGAACGGAGCGCTTGATGGAGCACCATTGGTCGGCTTGTTGCGATTGATCACGCCGGCGCGCACTTCGCTCCAGAAGCGCTCGAACATTTCCGGGCTTCCACCGACCAGGCTTGCGGCAAGCCCGAAGCGGGTGTTGTTGGCCTCTTCGATCGCCGCTTCAAAGCTGGGCACGCGAATGATCTGCAGGACGGGTCCGAAGATTTCGTCGTCGGGACGATCGGCGATGTCGGTCACGTCGATCAGTCCGGGGGTCAGATAGGGCCGTTCGGCGACCGGCCGGTCGAGCCGGCGGAGCGCCTTGCCGCCCTTGATCAACAGGTTCAGCCACTGGTCCTGGACCTGGTCGGCCGCGGCAAGGTCGATCACCGGCCCCATGAACGGTTGCGGGTCGGCGAAAGGATGGTCGACGATGATCCGGTCAATGAGGGCCTTGATCGCCTCGATCAGCGGGGCGTACCTGCCGTCCTCGACGATCAGCCGCCGCGCCGCGGTGCAGCGCTGGCCGGCGCTGAGGAAGGCCGACTGGACGACGATCGCCGCCGCCGCTTCGACATCCTTGGCGTTCCACACCACCAGCGGGTTGTTGCCGCCCAGTTCGAGCGCGAGGATCTTGTGCGGGGTTTGCGCGAACTGGTGATGAAGCGACTGCCCGGCGCGCGCCGACCCGGTGAACAGAAGCCCGTCGATGCCGGGCTCGGCTGCAAGCGCCTTGCCTTGCTCGGGTCCGCCGATCAGAAGCCGCACGACACCCTTGGGAATCCTTGCATCGTGAAAGCAGCGGACAAGGAATTCGCCAACCGCGGGCGTCTTTTCCGAAGGCTTGAAGACGATTGCGTTGCCAGCAATCAGCGCTGGCACGATGTGGCCGTTGGGCAGGTGCGCGGGGAAATTATACGGGCCGAGCACCGCCAGTACGCCATGCGGCTTGTGGCGGACGGCGACCTTGTTGCCCATCGCCGCTTCCAGCTTTCGCTGCGGCGTCCGTTCGGCATAGGCGTCGATCGAAATTTCGACCTTGTTGACCACGGCCGCGACCTCGGTCCGCGCTTCCCACAACGGCTTGCCGGTTTCCCGCGCTATGAGTTCGGCAAATTCGGCTTCGCGCTTGCGCACGACGTTGGCGAACCGGCGCACCGCCTCCAATCGGTAAGCGACGGAATGCGCCGCCCATTCGGGCATTGCCGCGCGCGCAGCGGCGACTTCGGCGGAAGCATCGCCGATCGCCCCCGACCACAGGATTTCCCCCGTTGCCGGATCTGTCGACACCAGCGTCTGGTCAGGCCGCTCAACCTTCAACTGCATAGTCGCTCATTGCCTCGCTCATTCGCCGGATCGATCTAACCTTGTCCTTCAGGGGCTTCCAGTCATCGTCCCGGGCAATTGCCGCCCAGATCGCCTCAACCTCTTCGATATGCATCGAACAGGGGTCGGCGTCGGACCAATATGGGTGCGACGGCCGGGGTCTGCGATTGCCAAGGGCTTTGGCAAGCGCCCGGAACGGCTCCCCGGGATATGCCTCCGCGCCTGGATCGTGGCCGCCACGCCAGTCGAAGAATATACGGTCAATGGTCGCGTCTCGCGATGCCAGCGCTGTCATCAGCGCGGATGCCACCATGCTGTCGGCCTCGATGCCGAGCCGCCGGCAAAGCGCTTCGGCCAGAGACGCTTCGAAATGGGCGCTCCATCCCGCCAATATGTCCGACAGCGCCGCTTCATCGGCTACGAGCGCGAGGCAGCCGCCGAGCTGGGCCAGGTCCCACTGGATGGCCTCGGGCTGGCGGCCAAAGGCATAGAGCCCGTGATGGTCGAAATAAGCCGCAGTGAAGCCGGTGTCCCAATCGGGCGTGAAGCGCCACGGTCCGTAATCGAAGCTTTCGCCGGTGATGTTGATGTTGTCGCTGTTGAGCACTCCGTGGACGAAGCCCGCGGCGAGATAGGAGGCGGCAAGCCGGGCGGTCGCCTGGGCGACAAGGTCGAACAGGCGGAGCGCATTGGCGCTGTCCTTGTCTCCGACCGGCTCGCTGTACAGACTAGCAAGACAGTAGCGGGTGAGCCGCGCGATATTGTCCGCCTGCCCAAGGAAGGCGAGCCGCTGAAACGTGCCGATGCGGATGTGGCCGTGGCTTAGCCGGGTCAGGACGGCCGAGCGGGTCGGCGAGGGCTCGTCGCCGCGCTCGAGCGCTTCCCCGGTCTCGAACAAAGCAAAGCTGCGCGACGTTTCGACCCCCAGCGCTTCGAGCATTTCGGTCGCGAGCACCTCGCGCACTCCGCCCTTCAGGGTCAGTCGTCCGTCGGCGTGGCGGCTGTAGGGGGTCCGGCCCGAACCCTTGGTAGCGAGGTCGAGCAGTCGGCCCTTCTTGTCCCGCAGCTGCGCAAACAGGAATCCGCGCCCATCGCCGATCTCCGGATTATAGGCCCGGAACTGATGGCCGTGGTAACGAAGCGCGAGCGGCTGGCGAAGGTTGCCTGGCAATGGCTCGAACCGGCAGAAATGCGCAGCCCATTGATCGTCGTCGAGTGCGAGACCGACCTCTTCAGCGGCGCGCCGGTTGAGAAAGCGAGGAGTGCATTGCGGGAAGCGCGCGGGCTCGACCGGATCGTAGAAATCGTCGCCAAGCTCGAGAATATTGGGGTCTGGCCGAGCGCTTGTCGTCACGTTCGGCAACGTCCGCCGATTGCGATATCGTAGGCGATGCGCTGCAACCGTGCGGCCAGCGCGGGCGGGATCGACAGTTCGCGCGCCGCGCTTTCGCCGCGCCCAAGCCGAGCGCCGAAGGTGAAGCTGTTGCCGACGAACAGGATCGACCGCGTCGCATATGCGGCGGCGGGCACCGCCAGGGCGGCAAGCGCGTACAGGGGCAAGACGACTCGCATTGCCGCTGCTCTAGTTGCAGTTGGGCCCACGCGCATCCCGTTGCGAGCGGCCGCCGAAATGCCTGTTGCGGCCAGCGGCGGCGGCGGCCAAGCTGATTCTCAACCTGGTCGCAAAGGAGCTTTTTAAATGCTGTTCGTGTCCAAGCTGTTGCTGGCCGCCGCTGGACTGTCGCCGTTCTCCGTCACCAACAATGTCTTCGACGGACCGATGGTTCGACCCGACGGCGCCCGCCTGGTGTGGAGCGACGAGTTCAACGGACCAACGCTCGATCGCTCCAAATGGACCTACGATACGGCGCACAACAAGACGGGTTGGTTCAACAAGGAACAGCAATATTATTCGAATGGGCGGCCTGAAAACATCCGGCTGGTGGGCGGCCTGCTGGTGATCGAGGCACGGCGCGAAGATTTGTCCAAACTGCCCGACTGGGGCGGGCAGAAGTACAGCTCGGCCAAGATCGTCTCGACGGGGGCAGGCTGGACCTACGGTTTCTACGAAATCCGAGCCAGGCTTCCGTGCGCAAGGGGCACCTGGCCGGCGATCTGGATGCTTCCGACCAAGATGAAAAAATGGCCGGACGACGGCGAAATCGACATCATGGAGCAGGTCGGTTCCGAACCGAACGCGATCCACGCCTCGCTTCACACCAAGCTGTTCAACCATGTGCTCGGGACTCAGCTGAGCGCCCAGCGGGTGCTCCCTACCAGCTGCACCGCCTTCCACCGCTACCAGCTCGACTGGCAGCCCGGCAGCATCACGATCGGAGCCGATGACCGCGGCATTATCCGGGTTCTCAACGACCGGCCGGGAGGCAAAGGGGCGTGGCCCTTCTTCACGCCCGAGCAAATGATTCTCAATGTCGCGATGGGCGGCGACTGGGCGGGTGCCAAGGGAATGGACGACGCCGCTTTGCCGCAGCGCATGGAGGTCGATTACGTGCGGGTGTGGCAGAACCCTTAAGGCCCGCTGATCGGCCTTGCTCCGATGACGCCCGCTTCAGCCCTGGCCAAGCTCGCTCAGAAGCTCGGTGAACCACGGCACCGCGGCGTCGAATGTCTTGCCGCCGGCAATCCGCTCGAACTCGATTGTTCGAAGCTCGCCGCCGCGGTCTTCGTCCTCGCCAACCACGCCCGATTCTCCGCGAAGCGCGGCCTCGACCGCAAAATCGGTGAATCGCCTGATCAGCGCCAGGTCGGCGGCGTTTGCTGCTGCTGACCGCGAGAAGTATCCGCTTTTCTGGACCAGGACCTTGTCGGCGCCGAGCTCGGCCGCGAACTGCCTTGCAAACCATTGGCCCGGGTTGATCTTGTCGATCTGGACGTGGCCGAACGGATCGCGCGGAACGTCCTCGCCCGCCGCTTCCCTCGCCGCCACGATCTCGCTCAGCCCGGCGCCTTCGGAAATGAACAGATTGACCCCGTCCAGCTCGTCCATGGTCGAGCGCAGTCGCTTGGCTTCCGCGGCAATGTCGAGCGGCCGTTCGGGCACGAACACCGCGTGGACATCCCAGCGGTCGGCGGAATTTTCGAGCCATTCGGCGAACCGCGCCTCGCGCACCCAGCGATGATGAGCGGCGGCGGTCGCGGCGGTCAGCCAACCGCAATTGCGGCCCATGACCTCGTGGACGATCAGCATCCTGGGGTTGGACGAATGTTCGGCAATGATGTTGCGGGCGTAGATGGCGCCCTGCTCGGCGGCGGTCCAGGCGCCGAGCGACTGGCGGATCGGAATGACGTCATTGTCGATCGTCTTGGGCAGCCCGACCACCGTCAGCTGATAGCCGTTCCCGCGCAAATACGCAGCGAGATCGGCGGCAGTGCCGTTGGTGTCGTCGCCGCCGATGGTGTGAAGGACATCCACTCCGTCGCGGCTGAGCTGCTGCGCGGCGACGGCCAGCGGGTC
This sequence comes from Sphingomicrobium sp., assembly GCA_039928675.1. Classification (GTDB taxonomy): domain Bacteria; phylum Pseudomonadota; class Alphaproteobacteria; order Sphingomonadales; family Sphingomonadaceae; genus Sphingomicrobium. The sequence goes on from JBDSSR010000264.1 coordinate 6,119, forward strand.
CTGCCCGGGCTTGATCAGGCCACGCTTTAGGCAATCTTCGACATTGGTGAGCTTGACCCGGCTATTGCCGATCGGGCTTCCGCCAAAGGCATGGAGGCGTCCTGCGACGCTTCGCACCTCGGGCGTCACCTCGACGCTATTGCCGGTCAGCAGACCCGCATAGCCGTTGCGATAGGCGATGATCCGGACATCCGGAGCGACCTTGCTGTACCGCTCGATCAGGCCGCCGACGGCCGATGACAGGCATGGCGCGAGGCCGCCCGCGGTGAGGAGTGCAACGGTTCGGACTGCAACGGTTCGGACTGCATCGTTTGGGGTTGGCATTGGCTTATTGTGCCAACTCGCGCAGGTCGCGGCTAGAGAGCGTCTGCTCGGTCACGTTCCAGCCGCGCAGGGTGATGGCGGGGGCGCTCGTCTGGTTCGCTGGATAGCGGATCCCGATGGTCTTCACCTCGCCCGGCAGAAGCGACACATAATTGTCGCTGTAAAAGGCGGGGAGGATCCGTTGTCCCTTGGCGTCGACGAGCGTGAGCTTGGCGTTCAACACCGGGGTGGGCGACCGGTTCGAAAGTGTCGCGGTGAGCGTTCGATCGCCCGGCTCGACCGACGCCGTGGCCGTCAGTTCGAGCGCAACGTTGGGAAGCGTGTCAAGCGCGCGATACGAGGCGGCATCCTTGCCGCGCCAATAGAAGTTTTCCGAAACCGTCGCTCCGCTGCTGTCGGCCAGCTTCAATGCGACGAGCACCATCGGGTTTGCAGCCATCAGCGAAGCCAGGGGAATCGCCGCAAGCTGCGTCGTCTGATTGGCTTTCGCCTGCAGTTGATCGGTACGCTCGAACAGCATTCGATTGTCGAGGCTGACGACGCGGGTTGTCGCCGTCAGGTCGGTGGCATCCGCCCGGGTGGTATTGACCACCAGCAGCTCGTTGCCAGGCAGGTTCAGCTGGACGTGAAGCGGTTCGGCCGCCTTCTTGGCGCCATAGTAAGCGGCGTGCGTGTCATAATCCCAGCTGTAAATCTGCCAGCTGTTCGACGGCCATGACGGATGCGTCATCCACAACAGCCGGCCACTGTTCTTGGTCCATAGATGGCCGAGAAAACCTTCGTACATCGCCTTGTGCGTTTCGAGGTTCATCATCTGCGCCTTGCGCTCGAAATCGGCGAAGCTCGTTGCCTTGCCGAACATCGTCTCGAGTGCGGCCATGAAGGTCTTGCTGTCGCCGTTCCCGCCGAAATGCCAGTCGTGATAGGCAAGCACGTCCGACAGCGGCCAGCGGTCCGGCGCTGGGACATAGCTCGACACCGATTCCAAAGTGGACAGCGAAGGGGTTCCGGTCTCGACCGAAAAACCGGTTGCTAGATCGGTGAAATACCCGACTGGCGGGCGGTAATTATAGGGTCCGGACCCTTGCAGGTTCACGCTGTTGGAACTGCCGGT
>JBDSSR010000265.1:0-5845 GCA_039928675.1 Sphingomicrobium sp.
TCCGGCGAGCGTTGGCGGGGCTTGAGTCACGCGCCCGGAGCAATGAATTGCACGTCGCGGTCGAGCGCGAGGAAACGATGCCCTGCATCGATCGTCAGCACCTGGCCGGTGACGCAGGTCGCGCCGACAAGGTAGCGAATCGCTTCGATGACATCGCCTGGCGCTACTCCGCGACGCAAGGGATTTGCAGCGTGCATCGACTGGTAGTTCTCCTCGCTTTGCCCGCTCGACCGAAGCATCAGCCCGGGGGCGATTCCATTGACTCGGATGCCGCTTGGCGCAAGCGCTCGTGCGGCAAGCTGCGTCAGTCCGCCAAGCGCCTGTTTGGACAAGGTGTAGCTCAGATAATCGGGATTGGGCGCGGCGAGTTTCGAATCGAGCAGATTGACCACGAGCGAATCCTCGCCAGCAACATGATCGCGCGCCAGGCGGTCGATCAGAAGCGCCGGAGCAGCGACGTTCACCGCCATGTGCGCGGCCAGTTCCGAGGCGCTGAACTCGCCGACACCGTCCCACGCAAAACGGGCTGCATTGTTGATTAGCAGCGCGACGGGGCCAAGCCTGGCGGCCGCAGCAAAAATTACCTCGGCGCAATCGGCCGATTGAAGGTCGGCAACGATTCGCACCGTGCCGGGGGGCACGTCGTCGTCCTCGTGATGGACATGGGCAACCACTCGCCAGCCGTCGGCGGCAAGCGCCTCGGCAATCGCCCGGCCGACGCGCTTCCCAGCGCCAGTGACGATTGCGGTGCATTGCTTGTCCACCCACGCTCATTGCGAGGAGCGAGGCAACGACGCAATGCGGTTTCGCCGGATTGCTTCGCGGCGCTTGCAATGACCAGGTGCGCAATGACTAAGTGCGCAGGTGCCCGAAACCCGGCCCCCGATCGACCTACAGGGCATCAGCCTCGCCGAGCTTCAGGCGCTGGCCGATGCGCGCCAGCTTCCGCCGGTTGATCGCTGGAACCCGGAGCATTGCGGCGAATCGGGAATGCGAATCGCTCGCGACGGCACCTGGTTTCACGACGGGCAGCCGATCGGGCGGGCGGCGATGGTGCGATTGTTCTCGACCATCCTGCGGCGCGAGCACGACGGCAGCCATGTACTCGTCACTCCGGTCGAGCGCCTCGACATCGCGGTCGATGCAACCGCCTTCCGCGCAATTGCGCTGACCAGCGAAGGCGAAGGCCGCAACCGCCGAATCGGGCTTGCCCTCGACAGCGGCGATGCGCTGATCGTCGGACCCGACCATCCGTTGAGCCTCACCGACACGGCCGATGGCCCCTCGCCGCGAGTCGCGGTTCGCCACGGGCTCGAGGCCGAGCTCAGCCGGCCGGTCTATTACGAGCTTGCCGAGCTTGCCTTAAGCGAAGGCGGGTCGCCGGCGGGGATCTGGAGCGACGGCCGGTTCTTTGCGCTTGAGCCCGAGCAATGAGCCTTGCCGACGACCTGCGCGCGCGGCTTGCCCAGGCGCCGACCGGCCCGCTTCTGACCGGCGACCGGCCCGAGCTTGACGGTGGCGACGCGATTGCCGCTGCAGTGCTGGTCGCAATCACCGACCGGGCCGAACCTGGGCTGCTGCTGACGGTGCGCCGCGAACATCTGCGAACCCACGCCGGCCAGGTCGCCTTCCCGGGCGGTCGGATCGATCCCGGAGAAGATGCGGTCGAAGCCGCGCTTCGCGAGGCGCAAGAGGAGATTCTGCTCGATCCGGCTCAGGTCGACGTGGTGGCCGCGATCGAACCCTATCTGACGGTCACCGACTATCGCGTCACACCGGTCGTTGCAGTGGTTGCTCCCGACCTTGCGCTGGCCGCCCATGAACCCGAAGTGGCCGACTGGTTCGAAGCTCCGCTAAGGTTCGTTCTCGATCCCGCCAACCACGAGCTGCAAAGCGCACTGTTCCAGGGACGGACCCGCCACTATTACCAGATCAACTGGAACGGACGCAGGATCTGGGGGGCGACCGCGGCGATGATCGTCAATCTTTCGCGCAGGCTGCAATGGCACTGACGCTCGACCTTGCGAAACTGCGCCGGCGGCGCGGAACCGCACGGCTGCTTCGCGCTCTTGGTGCCGATGAGGGCCTCACCCGCTTTGTCGGCGGAGCAGTTCGCGACCAGCTTTTGGGAATGGCGATCAGCGATGTCGATCTTGCCACCCGGTTGAAGCCCGAGGACGTCGTCGAAAGGCTCGCAGCGGCGCGGATCAAGGCAGTCCCCACGGGCATCGAGCATGGCACCATCACCGCGATCAGCGACGGCCAGCCGTTCGAAGTCACCACCCTGCGGCGCGACGTCAGCACCGACGGGCGCCGCGCAACCGTCGCCTTCACCGACGACTGGAAGGAAGATGCGGCGCGGCGGGACTTCACCATCAACGCGCTTTTCGCCGACCCCGAGACGGGCGAGATTTTCGACTATTTCGGTGGCCTTCGAGACCTTGAAACGCGGCACATCAGGTTCATTGGCGATCCCCTGAAACGGATTGCCGAGGATCATTTGCGAATCCTTCGCTTCTTCCGCTTTCACGCGCGTTTCGGCCAGGGCCCGCCCGATGCACCGGCGCTCGACGCCTGCACCAAGCGGGCCAACGACCTGATGGCCTTGTCGCGCGAACGTATTGCCGACGAACTGCTCAAGCTGCTTGGCATGCCCGACCCTTCGCCAACCGTTGCGATCATGCTCGACCGAGCAATCCTCGAGCCGGTGGTGCCGGAAATCACGCGCGAACGGCTGGCAACGCTTGCAGCGGTGATTGAAGGCGAACGCGATTGCGGGTTCGAGCCCGACCCGCTGCGACGCCTGGCCGCCTTGCTCCCGCCCGACCCGGACGTCGTCGAACCGGTCGCGGCGCGGCTCAAGCTGTCGAACAAGGCGAAGAAGCGGCTGGCCTGCGCCGCTTGTGCGGAGCCCGCGGCGTCGGCTCGGGCGCTGGCCTATCGGCTGGGACGCGATTGCGCGATTGATCGACTGTTGCTTGCCGGGCGGGTTGCGGATGCCGGCGAGATTGCGCGCTGGGCAATTCCGCGGCTTCCGATCAGCGGCGGCGGCCTGATCGCGCTTGGACTTAACCCAGGGCCGATCGTTGCCACGACCCTCAAACGGGTCGACCAGCTGTGGGTCGAAGCCGATTTCCCCCGGGGCGAAGCCTTCGAGGCGCTGGTTCGGGAAGCGATCCGCACGGCCTAGGCCAGGCGCGCGACCGCGATCACCAGAAGGAATATGGAAGCGAAGAACGCGGCGCTCCACAACACCACCAGCCTGAGGCGTCGAATGTCGGTCAGTGTCCCGCAATCCTGTCGATTGAGTAGCGCATCAAACCGATCATAATCGCCACGCCCGCAACCAGCGATACGGCAATTGGCCGGTGATTATGGCAAACGCTTAAAGCCCCGCTTCAACCGCCAGCCTGATCGCCTCGGCAGTGGTGATCCCGCCGAGCCGTTCGAGCATCAGCGCGCGGTGCATCTTGACGGTCTTTTCGGCAATCCCGAGACGATATGCGATCTGCTTGTTGAGCAGGCCCGTTGCGATACCTTCGAGGACCTGGCGCTGGCGCGGCGGAAGCGTTGCGACAAGCGCCATTGCGCGACTCTGGCGCGCGGTGAACGCCAAAGCCGGGTCGGCGTCACCAAGGTCGACCTGCGACCCGATGAAAAAGCCCAATGCGCCCTCTTCGTCGAACTGGGGCGCGATCATCACGCCGTTGCGAAACGCCGACCCGTTCTTGCGATAGTTGAGGATGTCGATCAGCAGCGGCCGCTTGTCGATCACCGCTACGCGCAATTCCTGTCGCGCGCGCTCGTCGGTTCGGGTGCCGGCGAGGAACCGGCAGTTGCGCCCGACGATCTCGGTCTCGGAATAGCCGGTCAGCGAGCAAAAGGCCGGATTTGCAACCTCGATCGGATTGTCCGGATGATGCGGATTGGTCACGACCATCGCGATCGGGCTGATGCCCAGACTGTCGAGGATGATCTTGCTGACTCGCATGGCGACGGACTTTGACCAATGGTTCGCCGCGGGCAAGCCCTTTCGCGCGTCGATCCGCGAAAGCCTTGCTAGCGGGCGCCACCAGCTGCGGCTGCTTCAAGGCGACCCGCCGCTTCATCGGCCGAGCCCGGACGGAGATCGGAATAGCGCGCGAACAGCTCGGAAAAATGCTCGTCCATCGATCGGACGTGGCTTGCCCGGGCGGCAAGCGCGCGCTGAAATTCGGGCCCGCGCGCAACAAATCGGTGGATCGCCCGCTCCAGCGAAATCTCCGATCCGCCGCGATAGGTCGTGCCAGCGCCGGGAACCAGCTGATCGGGCGCAGCGCCGCGATCCGGAACGATCATCGGAATGCCGCTTGCGCGCGCCTCGGCCGCGACCAGGCAGAAGGTTTCCGCCTCGCATCCGTGAACCAGACCGTCGGCGCTGGCGAGAAGCCGGGCAAGCTGATCGCGATCGTTGATGCGATGCGAAATCAGGACATTGGGCATTCGCCGCGCCATCAGTTCGAGCTTTGCGCGCTTGGAGCCCTCACCGATCAGCAGCAGTCCAACCTGACGCCGACAGTCGCTTTCCCCGATTGCCCGCAATACCGTCATCCAGCGCTTTTCAGCCGAGAAGCGGCCAATGCCCATCAACAGCACGCCATCGGCATCCAGACCGAGCGATTCGAGCGCCGACAGCCGCAGTTCGGGCGAGCGCAGCAACGGGCTGAACACGCCCTGTTCGACCCCCATCCGGACCGTCGCGGTATTGGCCACTCCGCCCGCTGCAAGCCGATCGGTCAGCTGGCCATTGGCCGAAATGACAAGGTCGAACATCCGGCCAAGGCCCCGCAAGTGGCGCCAGAACCAGCCGAAACCGCGATCGATCGCACCGATCGGAGCGACCCCTCCAAGCCAGCGATAGGCGTAAGCGCTCATCGGGTCGGCGTGCATCAGGAGCGAGCGGGTCGCTCCGCCCTGCCAGCGGCCGACCATCGTTGCACTCGACCATGGGGACGACGCCTCGACATGGTCCGGGCGCCATTCGTCAAGGACGCGCCAAAGCGCTTCCTGGTCGTTGAAATAGCGATAGCGTCCATCGACCGGAAGGCGCGGAGACGGCACCGTGACCAGAACTGCACCGGGGCCGCGCTCGATCACTTCGGATCGCTCGCCCGGAGCAACGATGATCATTTCATGGCCAAAGCTCGCCGCCGCTCGAAGCTTGGCTTCGACATAGGTTCGAACCCCGCCGCCATGGGGCGTGTAAAAAGCACAGACATCGACGATCCGCATCGGCCGCGACAGGCCGCCGCGATCCATACGTTTCAAGTGAATGTTCGTTAATTGACTGGCGCTCGACGCCGCCTGATCGCACATAGAACTCATGCCTTCCGCCCCCGGACGCCTTGTTATAGCATCGATTCACGACGTGTCGCCCCGCTTTGAAAGCGAAGTCGACGCGCTGGTCGAATTGCTCGCCCCGCATGTCGGCGCCCGGCTGGCGATGCTGGTGGTTCCAAATCATTGGGGCGATTCGCCGATTCGCGCCGGATCGCCGTTTGCCGCGAAACTTCGCGGCTGGGCGGACCAGGGTGTCGAGATGATGCTGCACGGCCTCACTCACCGCGACGATGCCCGGCACCAAACGTCGGCGGATCGCCTGCGCGCAGGCTTCATGACTGCCGGCGAAGGCGAATTCCTCGGCCTTTCGAGGGATGAGGCAAACCGCCGCATCGCTTCGGGCCGTGGCCTGATCGAGGATATCATCGGTCGGCCGATCGACGGCTTCGTAGCGCCCGCCTGGCTTTATGGGCCAGGAGCGCTTGCGGCGCTTGTCGACAGCCACATCGGGCTCGCCGAGGACCAT
>JBDSSR010000266.1:0-5148 GCA_039928675.1 Sphingomicrobium sp.
GACTTCAAGCTCGATGACGCACTGATTCAACTTCGATGATTACTGAAGGGCCAAATGCGTCACTCGAAGAGACCTTTATCGGAATGCCCTCGGGAGTTGCGCTTCTTGGCTGCAATGCGACGATTTCAGCCGCAGCCACCAGCGAATCCGTGATTGCGGCAGTAGAGTTGGTGATGATGACCTTTGAATGGCCCACCTGATGTCCTCCCCACCCCCCGTTTCCGTCCCGACTACCGCTTTGGGCATGGCGCTGATTGCCTCGTCGAAGGCCCCGTTGCTGTTGCTTGCCGAGGACCTGACCGTGATCTGCGCAAGCAAGTCTTTTTGCTCTGCGTTCGGGATCGATCCTGCCACGGTCGACGGGACCAGGCTCGCCGACTTGGGCAGCGGTGAGTGGGACGTGCCGCAGCTCCACTCCCTGCTGCTTGCGACGTTCGCCGGAGCCGCGGCGATTGATGCCTATGAGATGGATCTGGTTCGCGCCGGGAAAGACACAGCCTGTCTCGTGCTCAATGCGCACAAGCTCGCTTATGGCGACGATGAGAAACCCAGGATCGTTCTTGCCGCCACCGACATCACGTCCGCCCGGCTGGCCGCGAAGCTAAAGGACGATCTGGTCCACAAAAATCAGATACTGCTTCAGGAGCTCCAGCATCGCGTCGCGAATAGCCTCCAAATCATTGCCAGCGTCCTGATGCAGAGCGCCCGTCGCGTCCAATCCGAGGAGACCCGGTCACATCTGCACGATGCGCATCACAGGGTCATGTCGATCGCCACGCTCCAAAAGCAACTGGCGTTGAAAAGCACGGACAAGGTCGAGCTGAGCAAATACCTTAAGGACCTGTGCAAGAGCATTGGCGCATCGATGATCGATGACCAGGACCGGGTGTCATTGGTGTCCAGGGTCGATGATACAGTTACCACCGCGAATGTGTCCGTGAGCCTCGGCCTGATCGTCACTGAGTTGGTCATCAATGCGTTGAAGCATGCCTTCCCCGGCCGGAATCAAAAGGGCCGGATCAACGTAGACTATCTGACGACTGCGGCCGGGTGGACGCTGACGGTCAATGACGACGGGAACGGCATGCCGGCGGACGACGACGCGGAACCGGGGCTGGGCACCTGGTATTGTGGAAGCCCTCGCCAAGCAGCTGGCTGCCACCGTGCAAGTGACGGACCAGAACCCCGGAACGAAAGTGTCGGTAGTGCATGTCGGCTAACGGAGTGCTTGCCAACCGTTAGGATGTCTACCGTTGAGCAGCCTTATGTCCGCAAGGGTCGAAAGCCGGCATCCCGTTGACCGCAGAAAAAAAGGGCCGCCCGTTGCCGAGCGACCCTGATATTCCTGTTCCCTGCGATCATGGGTCCCCGCGAAGTCCCACTTCGTGGGGTAAGTTTCTAGCCGAGCATTTCCTGCTCGAGCTTCTTGGCCATTTCCTCGATATTCTCGGGCGGCCAGCCGGGGATGTCCATGCCCAGTCGAAGGCCCATCGACGCAAGCACTTCCTTGATCTCGTTCAAGGACTTGCGCCCGAAATTGGGCGTCCGCAGCATTTCCGCTTCGGTCTTCTGAACCAGGTCGCCGATGTAGATGATGTTGTCGTTCTTGAGGCAATTGGCGCTGCGCACCGAAAGCTCGAGTTCGTCGACCTTCTTGAGCAGGTAACGATTGAGCTGGTTGGTATCGGCCGGAGTTTCGGCGTTGAGCGGAATGGCCGAGCCGATCATCGGCGAAGGCGCCATTCGGATCTGGCTGTCGTCGAAGTGGACGAACAGCTGCAGCTGGTCCTGGAGAATCCGCGCGGCATAAGCGAGCGCGTCTTCGGGGGCGACCGTTCCGTCGGTTTCGATGGTCAGGGTCAGCTTGTCGTAATCAAGCTCCTGCCCAACGCGGGTGTTCTCGACCTTGTAGGCGACCTGGCGAACCGGGCTGTACAAGGCGTCGACCGGAATCAGGCCAATCGGAGCGTCGACCGGGCGGTTGGCGGCGGCGGGCTGATAGCCTTTGCCGATATCCACCATCAGCTCCATGTTGAGCGTGGCGCCCTCGTCGAGGTGGCAGATGACGAGGTCGGGGTTGGTGACTTCGATATCGCCGCTGGTCGCGATCATTCCGGCGGTGACTTCGGCCGGGCCGGTGGCGCTGAGGTGAAGCCGCTTGGGACCCTCGCCTTCCATCTTGAGCGCGAGCTGCTTGATGTTGAGAACGATGTCGGTGACGTCTTCGCGGACCCCGACAAGGCTCGAGAATTCATGAAGCACGCCGTCGATCTTGATCGAGGTGACGGCTGCACCCTGAAGCGAGCTCAGAAGCACTCGGCGAAGCGAGTTGCCAAGAGTCATTCCAAAGCCGCGCTCGAGCGGTTCGGCGACGAAAGCGGCGCGACGGCGGCTGTCGCCACCCGGCTGCTTCTCCAGCGCGCTGGGCTTCTTGAGTTCCTGCCAGTTCTTTGCGTTGACGGCCATGTTCATCCCTTGGCAGCACGGGGTTGATTGCAACCCCTCGTTAAACTTTGTTGTCGTCGATCGAGCCGGAAGCCGAGGCTTCCGCTAAAACTCGCTAGACTCGACGACGCTTGGACGGACGCACCCCGTTGTGGGGGATCGGAGTGACGTCGCGGATCGACGTAATCGTGAAACCGACCGCCTGAAGCGCCCGAAGCGCGCTTTCGCGGCCCGAGCCCGGCCCCTTGACCTCGACCTCGAGCGTCCGGACGCCATGATCGGCGGCCTTCTTGCCGGCATCCTCGGCCGCGACCTGTGCGGCGTACGGAGTCGACTTGCGGCTTCCCTTGAAGCCCATCATCCCGGCCGAGCTCCACGCGATGGCGTTGCCCTGCGCGTCGGTGATGGTGATCATGGTATTGTTGAAGCTGGCGTTCACATGAGCGACGCCGGCGGAGATGTTCTTGCGTTCCTTTCTGCGGATACGCTGCGGTGCCTGGGCCATTCTGTCACATCCTTGAAAACTGGGCCGGGACGCCGCTTGGTCGGCGCATCATCCGGCGGAAAAGTGTCTCGCTGCCACCTTGAGCGATGGCGACGCGCCTTACTTTTTCTTGCCGGCGATCGGCTTTGGCTTGCCCTTGCGAGTGCGCGCATTGGTGTGCGTTCGCTGGCCCCGGACCGGAAGGCCCTTGCGATGGCGAAGCCCGCGGTAGCAGGCGAGATCCATCAGCCGCTTGATGTTCATCGCGGTCTGGCGGCGAAGGTCACCCTCGACCGTCTGATCGCGATCGATCGCCTCGCGAATGTGCAGCACCTCCTGGTCGGTGAGGTCCTGGACTCGCTTTTCCTGGGCAATGCCCAGCTTTGTGACGATGCCCTTGGCCGTGGTCCGGCCGATTCCGTGGATGTAGGTCAGCGCGATTTCCACGCGCTTGTTGGTGGGGATGTTGACCCCGGCAATACGAGCCATTCTTTATCCTTCTTTCAGCTCCACGGGGCCCGATGCCCCATCTCGTCGCTAAAAAGCCCCGAAAGACGAAAAACCGACGCGCGCACGAATGCGCCGCCGGAAACCGGATGATCGGGATGGTTGGGAAATAGGAATGGGCTTCGGCGAAGTCAAGCGATTGAGCGGAATCGCAAATCGGCGCTGTGCCTCCACGTCCCGATCGACATCCCCGGCGGGTGAGCGCTCTATTCCATCGGCACCCAAACCACCGTCCCGGCGCTCCGCGCGGCGGGCGATACTGGCTGTTGCGAAAGCACCTGCCGACCCACTAAGGCGTTTGGCCAATGCAACGGCTGACCCTAGACGCCAGTGAGAAGGTTGGCGGCATCCCCGACGAATTTCAGGGAAGCATCCTCGCCCTCGGCAATTTCGACGGCTTTCATCTTGGCCACCAGGCGGTGGTCGGACGAGCGGTGGCGCGCGCCTTCCACGAACGCCGCCCGGCAATCATCGCCACCTTCGATCCGCACCCGGTGAGCGTGTTCCGGCCCGACGTCGCGCCGTTCCGGCTGTCGACCCTCGATCAGCGCCAGGCGCTGTTCGCCAATGCCGGGGCCGACGCGATGCTGGTGTTCCACTTCGATCCTGCGCTTGCAGCGACCAGCGCCGAGGATTTCATCGGCAAGCTGCTGGGCGAGCGGGTCAGCGCTTGCGGCGTCATCACCGGCGACGATTTCAGCTTCGGCAAGGGCCGCGGCGGAACGGTCGAGATGCTGCGGACGCTCGGCGCCGAACACGGCATTGGTGCCGAGACCGTCGCGCCGGTGCTGCTGGAGGGAGAGCGCGTCTCATCGGGGCGGGTGCGCGACTCGCTGATCGCGGGCGACACCGCCCTCGCGACCCGCTTGCTGACCCGCGATTATGCAATCGAAGGTATCGTCCAGAAGGGCGATCAGCGCGGCCGGACGCTCGGCTATCCGACCGCCAACCTTCTTTTGGGCGACTATCAGCGGCCCCGCTACGGCATTTACGCCGTTCGGGTGACGCTCGATGACGGCTCCGAGCGGCCCGGGGTCGCGAGCCTCGGCATTCGCCCGACCTTCGAGCCGCCGCAGGAGCTCCTCGAAGCCCACATCTTCGACTTCGACGGCGATCTTTACGGCCGCCGCATCGAAGTCGCGCTCCACGCCTTTCTTCGCGACGAGATCAAGTTCGACAGCGCCGGCGCCCTCACCGCGCAGATGCGGCTGGACGAGGCCCAGGCGCGAGCGCTGCTCGCTTGATTGGCAATCCGATGAGTGACCGCTAGAGCCGCCGCCAATGACTGAGCCTCCCGAAAAACCCGATTACCGACCGACCGTGTTCCTGCCGAAGACCGACTTTCCGATGAAGGCCGGCCTGCCGCAGAAGGAGCCGGGGATACTCGCCCGCTGGCAGAGCGACGACCTCTATCAGCGCATCCGCGCCGCCCGCGCCGGCCGCGAAAAATTCATTTTCCACGACGGCCCGCCCTACGCCAACGGCGACATCCACATCGGCCACGCGCTCAACCACACGATCAAGGACATGGTCGTTCGGACCCAGACGCTGCTTGGGCGTGACGCGCCTTATGTGCCCGGCTGGGACTGCCACGGCCTCCCGATCGAGTGGAAGGTCGAGGAGCAGTACCGCAAGAAAAAGCTCAACAAGGATGAGGTGCCGGCAAAGGAATTCCGCGCCGAGTGCCGCGCCTACGCGCAAGGCTGGGTCGA
>JBDSSR010000267.1:0-2984 GCA_039928675.1 Sphingomicrobium sp.
CCACCCGACTGCGACAAGGTGGATGGACATTTCGCAACCGTTCCCATATATTGCGGTGCAGCACGAGGCGCTAACAAGCGGCGTGATCGATCCCTGGAACGGGTTCCCGTCAAAGACTTAACTTTGATGGGGTCCCCTGATCCGGGGCCGGCCCGCGCCTCGACCAACCCTTCATCCCATTTCACGCGGGGGTGCTTTTACCCCGCCGCCGCCGCGCAGCATGACTGCGCGCGTCCCGGCTCGATTTTTCAAAGGTTTTTCATTGTGTCTTTCATCTCTCTCGGGCTCTCCAAGCCCCTGCTCAACGCGCTTGCCGCGAAAAACTACACCGAAGCGACCCCCATCCAGCGCCAGGCGATCCCGACTGTCCTCACCGGCCGCGACCTGCTTGGTATTGCCCAGACGGGCACCGGCAAGACCGCCGCCTTCATGCTTCCCTCGCTCGACCGGCTTGCCGCCAACCGCACCATTCCAAAGCCGGGCCATGTCCGAATGCTGGTGCTTGCTCCAACCCGCGAACTGGCCGCGCAGATCGCCGAGAGCGCCCGCACCTACGGCCAGTTCATGGCGCTTTCGGTCGGGGTCATCTTCGGCGGTGTTCCCAACGGCAAGAGCATCCGAACCGTTTCGCGCGGGCTTGATGTTCTCGTCGCGACACCCGGCCGCCTGCTCGATCTGATCGATCAGCGCGCATTGAGCCTCCGAGAGGTCGAGATTCTCGTCCTCGACGAAGCCGACCAGATGCTCGACCTCGGCTTCATCCATGCGTTGAAGCGGATCGTCGCGCTGGTCCCGGCCAAGCGCCAGACTTTGTTCTTTTCGGCCACCATGCCCAAGGCGATCAAGGAACTGGCCGATCGCTATCTGACCAATCCGGCCGAAGTCTCGGTCACTCCGACCGCCACTACGGTCGACCGGATTTCGCAAAGCGTGACGATGGTCAACCAGGCCGAAAAGGCCGCGTTGCTGTCGATGATTCTCAGCGGCGACACGGTCGAACGAGCGCTCATCTTCAGCCGCACCAAGCATGGCGCCGACAAGATCGTTCGCCAGCTCGAAGCCGCCGGAATCGGCTCGGGCGCAATCCACGGCAACAAGAGCCAGGCCCAGCGCGAACGCGCCATCGCTTCGTTCAAGTCGGGCGACGTCAAAGTCCTGATCGCGACCGACATTGCAGCGCGCGGGATCGATATCCCGGGCGTCAGCCACGTCATCAACTTCGATTTGCCCGACGTGCCCGAACAATATGTCCACCGCATCGGCCGGACTGCTCGGGCGGGCGCCGACGGCATTGCAATCGCGTTCTGCAGCCATGAAGAGCGCGGCAATCTGCGCGATATTGAACGAACCACCAGGCAGAAGATCGACGTTGCGCCGCTCCCGGCCAACTTCATGTCGGCGGCCGAAGCCTTCAAGCGGCTCAAGGTTGCGCCCAAGCCGGCTCCCGAGCGCTCGGAGCGTTCACACACCAAGTCGGACCGCCGCAACCAGGGCCAGGTCCGCCAGCAGCGCAACGACCATCAGCAGCGCAATGACCGGCACCAACGCAACGATGCGCCGCACCGTGGTGATCGTCCGCAGCGGGCCGACGGCCAGGCTCGCGCCGACGGCCAGGCTCGCCCCGACGGCCAGCAGCGTCGTCCGCAACGCGCCGGCGGGCATCCCGGCCATCGTCCCGCAAATGGCTCCAATGGCGCCGGCCAGCCCAGTCGCAGGTTCGGTCGGGGGCGCGGTCCAGGCGGAGGCGCTCGCCGCGCCGGCTGACCGACAGCCAGCGCCGCGCCGCTAACGTCTGCTTTCGAGACCGATCGCGGGCGTTAGCGCTACGGCGCCCCAACCACAGCTGGCGGAGCATGTTTTCGACGCATGCCAGTTTGCCAGCCCGCGAACGTGACGAGCGCGCCGACAGCAAGACCGGCCATGGCGAGCGCAACTGCATTGACCGTGGCAAGACCCGGATAGATCTGTTCCCAGGCGGATGAACGGCCAAGCGTCTCGAACAGAAACATTTGCAAGGCGACCAGCGCTCCGGCCTCAACGAACGGTTTTCCGTGCTTGGGAAACGACCGAAACAAAGCGAACAGGAGCGCCAGCACCGCCACATTCCCGACCCTTACGGCATCGGCAAACAAATGGAGTTGCTCAGGACCGTTGATTTGAAGCGGGGGTATGGTTGTAAGGACGCGTCCGATGACCGGGTTCAGCAGAAATACGACGGTCGCCAACATGTAGCGCGCGTGGAGATGAACTTTGTGCCTCCAGCGCAATGCCATGTAGAAAAAGTAGGCCATGCCGATGAACGCAACGAAATCGAGCGGAGCAAGTCGGGCAGCATATTCGGTGTGAAACGGGCTAGCCTTTTCGGCAAACCGCTTGGCCATTCCGACAGCGATAAGAAGGCCGCCTGCAAGAAAGAACGGAAACAGACCCAGGCTCATGAATCCGACGCTGCGATGCAGCTCGCGCTGGCCCTTGTGGATCGTCCAGGACTGCACGGCAACGAGCACCATCCACAGGAACGCCGTAACCCCGTGCAGGTGAAACTCCAGGGGAGCGTTGCCGAGGTCCGACAGATAACCGGACCAGAAAGCGAAGCCAGTCAGAACCATCAGCGCGACAACCCACCAATGTCCATGTCGATACGGCATGTCGCAACCCCAGATGTTTGATCACCGTAACTGGCAACGAGTGTTTTGGCCAATGTCCGCTTTCGACCCATATCGGACATCGGCGGCATCCCCCGCTACTGCCAGAATCGCGTCTTTGTTAATCACCCGCATTGCCCTAACATCGGGCAACCGACAGCTCGGCCGGGGGCGGGATGACAACTTCATCAACCGATGTGTTCATATCCTATAAGGCCGAAGATCGCGCCCGGCTGAAGCCGTTGGTCGCAGCGCTTCAGGCTGAGGGCTTCGATGTCTGGTGGGATGCTCACATCGGCGGCGGGACCGACTGGCGCGAGGAAATACAGCAGCATCTTG
>JBDSSR010000268.1:0-6937 GCA_039928675.1 Sphingomicrobium sp.
TCGTGCGGTTGTGGAATTATGCGGTTGGAACCCCGGCCAGCGCCGATATCACGCTCGACTTCGCGGCGATCGATGGCGGGTTCAGCCTGCCCGGCGACGCCGACCGGGTCGACCCGGCGCGGATCGACCGGATGTTCATCAGCCTGGTCGCTCCGGGCTATTCAGATCTGTCGCAGGAGCTGTTCGAAGCGCCGGTTCGCTGCACCCTGTCGCTGACCAATATCCGCTGCGACGGATCGGGCAGCGTGATTGCGATCAACGATGCGCTGGTGCCCGAGCACGGACTGCGGATCGCGACGGCTTATGACGATATGTACAATCTGCCGCCCGAGCGGCTGATCGATACGGTCGAGCGGCTGGGGTATCGCGGAACCATCAACCACTACATCGGGATGAGCCATTATTTCGCGCTCGACGGATCGGGCGCGCTCGATCCGACGCGGACCTTCAACGATTGCGCGATCGCCTGGCACCGCGACCTTGCACGAGCTGCAAGCGCGCGCGGCTATGAGCTGATTTGGTCGCTCTCCTACGAAATCCTCGCCATGTTCTGCCCCGAGGAATGGAAGCAGCGGGCGCCCGACGGATCGTCCGGCCTGACCGGATGGGACCCGCCCTCGGCACTTTTGTCGCCCGCCAATGCCGACGCGATCGGGTTCCTGACTGCGATTGCAAGCGAGCTTGCCGGGCTTTCGATCGAAGCCGGCTTGCAGCCGCAGGTCCAGATCGGCGAGCCATGGTGGTGGGTCACCCAGGCCGGTGCAATCTGCCTGTATGACGATGCGGCCAAGGCGGCGTTTGGCGGCAACCCGGTCGTCATCAATAATGTCCGCGCAAGCCTGAGCGCCGCGCAAACCGCGCTTCTCGACGAGGCCGGGGCAGTGCTTGCGGCGTCGACCGCGACCATCGCCGCGGCGGTCAGGCAGGTTGCAGCGGACGCACAAACATTGCTGCTGGTCTATTTGCCGACTGTGCTCGACCCGGCGGCGCCGGAAGCGAAGCGGGCGAACCTTCCGCTCGGCTGGGCGAAGCCGGCATTCGATGTGCTCCAGACCGAGGATTATGAATGGGTCACGGGGCGTCGCAGAGCGCTTCGTGTCGAGGCCCGGGCGGAGATCGACCAGCGCCTCGGCTATGCGCCCAGCGAGCAGCATTATCTATCGGGCTTCGTCGCCAGCGCCGCCGATCGGCAGGACTGGCGAGCGATCATCGAGGCAGCGCTCGACGCGCGCCGGCGCGGCTGCGCCCAAGTGTTCCTGTGGGCGATCCCCCAAGTGGTCCGCGATGGGCTGACCCTGTTCGGAGAGGAGGCGGCGGTGACGCCATTTGAGGATTTGACATTCCCGATCGCGATCGGGGCGGAAGCCAGCGTTGCGCCGACATTTTCGACCAACGTCGTCACCGCCGCCAGCGGTTACGAGGCGCGTAATGCAAACTGGAGCCAGGCACGGCTTCGGTTCGATGCCGGGCCGGGGGTTCGCGGCGATGCCGAGCTTGAGACCTTGCTGAGCTTTTATCGGGCGCGGCGCGGGCCAGCCGTCGCGTTTCGCTTTCGCGATCCGTTCGATTTCAGTTCGGACGGAATGACCGGCGTTCCAAGCGCCACCGACCAGATTATCGCAAGTGGTGACGGTGCAACCGAGCGCTTCGCACTGGTCAAGACTTACGGATCGGGCGAGCAGCGGCGGATCACCCGCCCGGTCGCGGGCAGCGTCCGGGTCGCGATCGACGGCAATGAGCTTGCAAGCGGCTGGACGCTCGAGGAATTGGGCGCGGTGCAATTCGCGGTTGCGCCGCAAATCGGAAGCCTGGTCACGGCCGGTTATCTGTTCGACGTCCCGGTGCGCTTTGCCGAGGACCGAATTGAAGTCAGTCGGGCGACATTCCTAGCTGGCCAGGCGCCGTCGGTGCCGCTCATCGAAGTGCGCGAGGGCTAGGCCGATGGGAATCGCCGATGGCGCACTCACCAGCATCGCCTTGTGCTGGCGGCTGGAGCGCAAGGATGGGGCCGGGATCGGCCTCACCAGCCATGACGCCGCGCTGATCCGCGACGGCGCGGCCTTCCAGCCGAGCCCGGGCATGGTTCCCGCCGCAATCAGCCGGAGCCTTGGCCTCGACGCGCATTCGAGCGAGACGGGCGGAGCAATCAGCAGCGAGGCTCTCGACGCCAGCGACCTCTCGCTTGGCCGCTGGGATGGGGCACAATGCGCTCTGACCGCGGTCGACTGGCGGATGGTGGACGCCGAGCCGATCACGCTGCTTGGCGGCGAGATCGGAAGCGTTGCAATCGAAGGCGAACGGTTCAGTGCCGAGTTCCGCGGCGCCTCGGCACTGCTCGAGGACCCGGTCTGCCCGGCGACCTCGGCCGAGTGCCGGGCGCATTTCGGCGACCGGCAGTGCCGCGTCGATCTTGCCGGACGGACGGTGAGAGCGACGGTGATTGCAGCCAGCGGCGCCGAGCTGACGTTCGACGAGGCATTCGACGAGCGCTTCGTGCTCGGCCGGTTGCGCTTTTTGAGCGGGGCCAATTGCGGAATGACCAACGTCATCCTGGCGGTCAGCGGGGCCACCATCCAGCTTCGTGACATGCCGCGCGGAGCGATCGAGCAAGGATGCCTGGTCGAGCTTCGTGAAGGCTGCGACAAAAGGTTCGAGACCTGCGTTTCGCGCTTTGCCAATGCCATCAATTTTCGCGGTGAGCCGCACCTTCCGGGCACCGATCTGCTGACCCGCTATCCGGGAGCCTGACGGGTGGAAATCAACTATGCGGAGCGCGCCCAAGCGCTCGTCGGAACGCGTTTCCGGCCGCAGGGGCGAAGCGCGCTCGGGCTTGACTGCATTGGCCTCGTGATTGCCGTATTCGACCTGCCGAGCAGTGCCGCGCCAATCGATTATCGGCTTCGCGGCGATCATCGCTCCGAGCTGAGGGCGGGGTTGGCGCGGTCGTTCCGAAAGGTGCGCGAGGTTCGCGCGGGCGACGTCCTGCTGATCGAAATCACCGCCGACCAGCTGCATTTGGCGGTGCGGACTTGCGATGGCTTCGTCCATGCCCATGCCGGGATCGGCCGAGTCGTCGAAACGCCCGGCCTGCCCGGATGGCCGGTGATCGGCGCCTATCGCAAGCGCAAGGGAGGCTGAAGCCATGGCGACACTCGTCCTGAGCACGGTCGGGTCGGCGCTCGGTGGCCCGATCGGCGGTGCAATCGGAGCGCTGATTGGCCAGTCGATCGACCAGCAAGTTCTTGGCCCGGGAACGCGCGGGCCGCGGGTCGGCGACCTTGGCGTGCAGACCTCGAGCTATGGCAGCCAGGTGCCGCGCATCTATGGCACGATGCGGGTCGCGGGAACTGTGCTGTGGTCGACCGACCTTGTTGAAAGCACTCAGACCGCCGGGGCCAAGGGCCAGCCCGACACGACCTACAGCTACGCGGTATCGTTCGCGGTCGCTTTGTCGTCGCGGCTCGCAACTGGCGGGATCGGGCGCATCTGGGCCGACGGGAAACTGCTCCGCGGCGAAGCTGGGGACTTCAAGGTCCCGGTGACCTTCCGTTTTTATGAGGGAAGCGAGGACCAGCCGGTCGATCCGCTGATCGGGTCCATCGAAGGCATATCGGCGACGCCTGCGTACCGCGGGCTGGCGCTTGCGATGTTCGAAAATCTCGAGCTTGCCGAATATGGCAATCGCATCCCCTTCCTGACGTTCGAGGTGGTCGCCGATGCCATGGCGCCGACGCTTGGCGCGGTGCTCAACGATGCCGGCGGGCCTGCAATCGACTGCAACGACGAGCGCATCGTCGGTGGCTATGCGGCCTATGGCAAGTCGATCGGCCAGGCGATCGAGCCGCTGGTCACCAGCTTCGGGATCGAACTGTTCGAGGCCGGCGCGGTGCTCCGGGGACCGGCAAGCCAGACCGTGACGGTCATCGACATGGATGATCTGGGCAATAGCGCCGACGGCCAGCCGGCCCCGATCATCCAGCGCGAACAGAAGCCAGCGCGGGCACTGCCGGCGACGGTTCGCTTAAGCTATTACGACCCGGCGCGCGACTATCAGACCGCCGAGGCTCGAGCGGTGGCAAGCGAGGAGCCCGGCGCCGAACAGCAGCGCGAGCTGCCCGCGGTGCTCGATGCGGCGCAAGCCAAGGGACTGGCGCAGGCGATGCTTGCGCGAAGCTGGGCCGAGCGCGACACGCTGACACTTCGCTTTGCGCCCGACCAGCTCGCGCTGGAACCAGGGACGCGCGTCGAGCTGGACCTCAGCCCGCGCCTGTGGACCGTTTCCAAATGCACGATCGACGGGCTGGTGGTGGTTGCCGAGCTGCGCCCGACAAGCGGCGCAATGACGGCGCTGTCCGCGGACCCCGGGCGGGTTCTGGCGACCAACGATGCGATCGAGGGCGAAGTCAGCCTAGCAGTAATCGATGCCGCAACGCTGCCTGGTCAATCGCCAGCCGAGCCGACGGTGCTGGTGGCCGCATCGAGTGCGACGGCGGGCTGGCGGGCACGTCCGGTGGAGGTTCGCTATGGCGGCCAGCGGATTGCGGCCAGAACCGCTCGGCGAAAGGCGGTGCTTGGAGCGGCGGACAATAGTCTGGGCGGTGCCGATCCTGCTGTGATCGACACCGTGAATACCATCGACGTGACGCTGGTCGATCCCGACCAGTGGCTGGTCAACTGCACCGATGAAGCGTTTGCCGACGGGACCAACCTTGCGCTTGTCGGCAAGGAGTTGATCCAGTTTGGCCGGGCCGACCCGACGGGCCCCGGGCAGTTCAGCCTGTCGCGCCTGATGCGCGGCGTAAGCGGAACCCAATGGGCGATTGGCGAGCATGTGGCGGACGAGCCGTTCGTGCTGATCGAACCCGACGCGTTTGCGGCGATCGCGTTGCCGCCGTGGGCAGCCGCCTTCCCGATCACCGTTGTCAGTGGAGAACGAAGCGCAGCGCTGACTCTGACCCAGCCGGCGGCAATCGCCGACCCGAGCGGCGGTGCAACCACCGACAGCGAGGCGAGGGCCGCAATCGCGCAAATGCTCAGCGCGATGCGTCAGCAGGGCTGGATTGGCAGCTAAGCTCGCCTGAAACCTTGTGTTCCGCGGCGTTCGGCGCAAAGGCCGGGCGCGAAAGCAGCCATGAGGATCAGCGATGGACGTGAGTGGAGTGGCCGCGGTAGTAACCGGGGCGGCATCGGGACTGGGCGAAGCAACCGCTCGCGAACTTGCCCGCAGGGGCGCGAAAGTGGCGGTGTTCGATCGCGATTCCGAACGCGGTGAAAAGGTCGCGGCGGAGATCGGCGGAATCTATTGCGAGGTCGATGTCACCTCCGACGAAAAAGTGGCGTCGGCCTTTGCCAAAGCGCGCGAGGCGCATGGCCAGGAGAGGATCCTGGTCAATTGCGCAGGCGTCGCAAACGCCGCCAAGACCGTCGGTCGCGACAAGGAAACGCGCGCCGCCAAAGCCTATCCGATCAAGCAGTTCGAGCTTGCGATCCAGATCAATTTGATCGGCAGCTTTCGCTGCATCGCCAATTCGGCGTTCGGGATGGTTGACCTCGAGCCCCTCGCCGAGGGCGAAAAAGGCGTCATCATCAACACCGCGTCGGTTGCGGCCGAGGACGGCCAGATCGGCCAGGCGGCCTATTCGGCATCGAAGGGCGGAGTGCTTGCGATGGCGCTTCCGATCGCCCGCGACCTGATGAACGAGGGGGTGCGCGTGAACACCATCCTTCCCGGCGTGTTCAAGACGCCGATGGTGGCGATGATGCCGCCCAATGTGCAGGATGCGCTCGGCGCTCAGGTGCCGTTCCCAAAGCGCCTCGGGCAGGCCGAGGAATATGCCAGGCTTGCGCTGTTCCTGATCGAAAACATTTACATGAACGCAGCCTCGGTTCGCCTTGACGGCGGAATCCGGATGGCGCCGCGCTGACTATGGACGACCAACTGCTTGTCGATGGGCTGGCCGATGCCGCGCGCGAAGCGGGCGAGGCGATTTTGACGATCGTCCGCCGCGGTTTTGCGGTCGAGTCCAAGTCGGACACCTCGCCGGTGACCGAGGCCGACCGGGCGGCGGAGCTGGTGATCCTTGCGGCGCTGGCCCGCATTGCGCCCGGAGTTCCGGTTATTGCCGAGGAGGAGGTCGCGGCGGGAAGAATCCCCGCGCACGACGAGATCTACTTTCTCGTCGACCCGCTCGACGGGACCAAGGAATTCATTCGTGGCGGCGACGATTACACCGTCAATATCGGCCTGATCGAGCACGGCAGCCCCAGGCTTGGAGTGGTCTTTGCGCCAGCGACTGGGCGCTTGCATGGCGGCTTCGTCGGGGGCGGCGCGTGGCTCGACGAGGGTGCCGGGCGATCGCCCATCCGGACGCGCCCGCGCGGCGAGCAACTGACCGCGGTGGCATCGAAATCGCACCTCAACCAGGCCACCATCGACTATCTTGAAGCGGCTGCCGGGGGGGCGTGCGATTATGTCGCGGTCGGATCCTCGCTCAAGTTCTGCATCGTCGCAGAAGGGCGAGCGGACATCTATCCACGGGCCGCGCCGACGAGCGAGTGGGACACCGCCGCGGGCCATGCCGTGCTGCTGGCCGCCGGAGGGCGGGTGGACGGCCCCGACGGTGAGCCACTGCGTTACGGCAAGCGCGCCTTCCTCAACCGCGCATTCGTCGCGACGTCGGGCTGGAAAGCGCCGCGGCTCGAGCCATTTCTCGAACCGTTTTCAGGCGGCGGTGATATTCCCCAGGGGGTATAGGCGGGCCTCCTCCTGGGCCGTGACCAGGGCCGCGACTTCATCCGTATCGAACGTCCAAACCTCCATTGTGGACTCGAAAACCGACTGACTTTTGTCCACATTGCGCGTTATCTAGCTCCGCTCGGTCTCATCATTGCGCGTGAGGTGACCAATGGACTTGATTCACAGGGACCAACAGGATCC
>JBDSSR010000269.1:0-3699 GCA_039928675.1 Sphingomicrobium sp.
AAGCCGCTCTACGGGTCGAGCCTGGTCACCGGTTTCGCGCACATCTGGGGAATGCCGGTCGCGATCCTCGCCAACAATGGCGTGCTGTTCAGCGAAAGCGCGGTCAAGGGCGCGCATTTCATCGAACTTGCTTGCCAGCGGCGGACGCCCTTGCTGTTCCTCCAGAACATCTCGGGCTTCATGGTCGGCGGCAAATATGAAGCCGAAGGCATCGCCAAGCATGGGGCTAAGCTGGTGACCGCGGTTGCAACCGCGCAGGTGCCCAAGATCACGGTCCTGATTGGCGGCAGTTTCGGCGCCGGCAATTACGGAATGGCGGGCCGGGCCTATGACCCGCGCTTCCTGTTCAGCTGGCCCAACAGCCGGATCAGCGTGATGGGCGGCGAGCAGGCGGCAAGCGTGCTTGCCACCGTCCACCGCGACGCGGACAAATGGACGCCCGAAGAGGCCGAGGCTTTCAAGCAGCCAATCCGCGACGATTATGAAGCCCAGGGCAATCCCTGGCACGCCACTGCGCGGCTGTGGGATGATGGCATCATCGACCCCGCCCAAACCCGTGACGTGCTCGGCCTGGCGTTTGCAGCAACGCTCAACGCGCCAATCCCGGAGCGTGCGCGCTTCGGCCTGTTCCGGATGTAATTGCACCATGCTTGGAATTCTTCTCGCGCTTGCCGCGCAGGCGTCCTCGGACAAGCTTCCTCCCGCCCAGGCCTTGCCGCCTCCGGTGGGGAACGAGCAGCCCGTACTGGCCGCGGTCAACGCGCTTCTGGAGACATTCGGCAGGGGCGATTCCGCGGCCATGCTTGGTCTTGTTCATTCCGACGGCCGTGTCACCGCGACCGGGACGCGGGCAACCAGCAGCGGGCTCCGCTCCGAAAGCTGGGCGCAATTCGCCAGCAGGATCACGCCCGATGCATCCTTTCAGGAGACGATCAGCGATCCCGCGGTTGAAGTCGACGGCGACGCCGCAATGGTCTGGGCGCCGTTCGTAGTGCGCGTCGCTGGCAAAGTCAGCAATTGCGGGATCGATCACTTCGACCTGGTGCGCGACAATGGGGTCTGGAAGGTGATCAACCTGACGTTTTCGTCGCGCGTGATCGGGTGCTCCCAACAGTGAATGCGATCGAACAGCAAATTATCGACGGTGTGGCGACCAATGGCTGGTTCGCGGTGAACTATGTCCCCGCGCCGGATGATCCGGAGGAATGGTTCACCTACACGGTCGGGCTGACCAAAACCGCTGGCTGGCCGGAAATGATCTGCCTGGGACTCGACGAAAAACGCTCCGTCGGCATACTTCGCGATGCGATCGCGGAATGCTGGGAGCGGAGCGTCGAGCCCAAGGGCGGACTGGAGCTGGTCAATGTGATCAAGGGGCGCTCGGTGCGTCTGAAACGACTCGACGGAGTGACGGCCCCGTATTTCGCAATGGCAAGCTGGTATTCGGATCATACCGGTACGACGGCGCGGGCCGAACGGTTGCAGCTGATGTGGCCCGATGCTGACGGTCGGTTTCCCGACGATCCGCATTGCGATCCTCACGTCCGGCAACGGCAAACGCCCAGGGGCGCCAATTGATCACCTCGCTGCTCATCGGCAATCGCGGAGAGATCGCGTGCCGGGTGATCCGCACCGCGCGGCGGATGGGTATCCGTACCGTGGCGGTCTATTCGGATGCCGACGCCAAAGCGTTGCATGTTCGGATGGCCGACGAGGCGGTGCACATCGGGCCGAGCCCGCCCGGCGAAAGCTATCTGGTTGGCGACAGGATCATCGCCGCTGCCAAGGCGACCGGCGCCGAGGCGATCCACCCGGGCTACGGCTTCCTCAGCGAGAACGCCGATTTCGCCGAGGCCGTGATCGACGCCGGGCTGATCTGGGTCGGTCCCAAACCTGACAGCATTCGTGCAATGGGCCTGAAGGACGCGGCAAAGACGCGCATGATCGCGGCCGGGGTGCCGGTCACTCCGGGCTATCTGGGCGAAGACCAGGACCCAGCGCGGCTCAAGAAAGAGGCGACTGCAATCGGCTATCCGGTGCTGATCAAGGCCGTCGCCGGCGGCGGCAAGGGCATGCGCCGGGTCGATGAGGCGGCCGGGTTCGACGACGCGCTCGACAGCGCGAAACGCGAGGCCAAATCGAGCTTCGGCGATGACCGGGTGCTAATCGAGAAATACATTCTCTCGCCGCGCCACATCGAAGTCCAGATATTCGGCGACGCCCATGGCAATGTCGTCCATCTGTTCGAACGGGACTGCTCGCTTCAGCGGCGCCACCAGAAGGTCATCGAGGAAGCGCCGGCGCCGGGCATGGACGCGGCGACGCGGGAAGCTGTGTGCAGCGCCGCGATAAAGGCGGCCAAGGCGGTCAATTACGAAAGCGCCGGAACGATTGAGTTCATCGCCGACGCATCTGATGGACTTCGCGCCGACCGCATCTGGTTCATGGAAATGAACACCCGGCTTCAGGTCGAGCATCCGGTGACCGAGGAAATCACCGGGCAGGATTTAGTCGAATGGCAAATCCGAGTGGCGTCCGGCGAGAAGCTGCCAAAGACGCAGGACGAACTGACCATCACCGGCCATGCGATCGAAGCCCGGCTTTATGCCGAGGATCCGACGAAGGGGTTCCTTCCAAGCGTCGGGAAACTCGATCATTTCGATCTTGGCGAAGACGATCCGGACTTTGCCGGGCGGATCGAAAGCGGGGTCGAGGAGGGCGACCAGGTCTCGCCATTCTACGACCCGATGATTGCCAAGCTGATCGCTCACGGCGACGATCGGGACGAGGCCATCACAACCCTTGCAACCATCCTCGATGAGGCCGAGATTTGGCCGGTCCGGACCAACGCCGGCTTTCTCTTCAATGCGCTGCTTCATCCCGACTTCGAAGCCGCCCGGATCGATACCGGGTTCATCGGCCGCAATCTTGAACAACTAGTCCCCGATCCCGAACCCGACGCGTCGATGTGGAGCGCCGCGGCGGCGGTTGCGTTGGCGGTCGACGAGACCGAGTTCGCCGCATCGCCAATCGGCTTCCGCCTCAATTCGGCGCCGCGCGCAGCCGTCTCGCTGGGTCGCGCAGGCCAGTTCCAAAGCGTTTCGACCGACCAGGACATGCCGCACGTTTCGGGGTTTCGCGACGATCAGCGGGTGGTCGTTTTTAGCGAAGGCCAGTCGTTCGAATTCGCGCTGTACGGCCGGGGCAGCGTCAGCGCTGCGGCGGATGGCGAGATCATCGCACCAATGCCGGGCAAGGTCACCGCGGTGGACGTATCGCTAGGCGAAAAGGTTGCCAAGGGACAACGTTTGCTAACGCTTGAAGCGATGAAGATGGAGCATTCGCTGATCGCTCCGTTCGACGGAACCATCGCCGAGCTCAAGGCCGTGTCCGGGGCCCAGGTCAGCGACGGCCAGTTGCTCGTCAGGGTCGAGCCGACCGGAGACTGAGCAGTCAAAAAGGCTCGCCCCGCCGGGGCGAAGGCGAGCCTCTTTTAAAAACGCGACCTAATAGCGGCGATAGGTGCCGTAGGTGTTGGTGTTGCGGTCGATCCGGACGTTGCTGACCACGCCGCGATAATCGACATTGCAGCGGAAGTTCAGATCGCCATAGGCGCTGTTCTGATATCCGTTCTGATAGCCATTCTGGCCGGCGTAACCGCCATAACCGCTGTTGATCGTGCCCTTGACCCGAACCCCG
>JBDSSR010000270.1:0-2344 GCA_039928675.1 Sphingomicrobium sp.
TCCCACTGCGGCATCATCGCGATGAAGCGGTTTTCGACCGGAAGGTGGGCAAGGTCGGCGATGGTGATGATTCGATCCGCGACCCGTGCCGAGATCGACTGCACGACGTCATGCGGGCGTTTGAGAAAGGCGTCGATCAGCCCAAGTTCGGCAAGCAGTTCAAGCGTCGAGGGGTGGACCGTGTCTCCTCGGAAATCGCGGAAGAAGTCGGCGTGCTTCTCGATCACCTTCACCCGCGCTCCAGCGCGAGCGAACAGAAGCCCGGCCATCATCCCCGCCGGCCCACCGCCGGCGATCACGACATCGAGTTGCGCTTCTGGTTGTGACGTCATGACGGCGGGACTTATCGTCATTTCCGTCCAAGCGGAAATCCGGCTCATGCCGGAGGACAAGCAAGCGCCTGCTTCCGTGACGCCGAGGAAAGGGCCAGAAGGATCCTCGTGAACAGCAACTTCGCCACGTCCGGCTTCAGCGACGCGCTGGTCATCCTCGGTGCGGCGGGAATCGTCATCCCGGCCTTCGCCCGGCTTCGAATCAGCCCGATCATCGGGTTCATCCTGATCGGAGTCCTGGTCGGCCCGAGCGGACTGGGATCGATGAGCGCGGCGCATCCCTGGCTCAATTACATCACCATCACCAACACCGCCGGCATCGAGCCGTTCGCCAAGCTCGGTATCGTCCTTCTGCTGTTTTCGATCGGACTCGAACTGTCGTTCGGGCGGCTGTGGTCGATGCGCCGCCTGGTGTTCGGCATTGGCGCGGCCGAGTTGCTTGGATGCGCGGTGGTCATCGGCCTCGGGCTTCGGCTCGCGGGCCAAGGTCTGCCCGGGTCGATCGGCCTTGGCCTGGCGCTTGCGCTGTCATCGACCGCGATCGTGGTTCCGCTCGTCGGCATCCGCAGCGCGGTCGGTCGCGCGTCGTTCGGAATGCTGTTGTTCGAGGATCTGGCGCTGGTCCCGATCGTGTTCGCGCTCAGTGCAATGGCGCCAAGCGCGACCGCCGGGGTCGGGTCGTTGCTGGGCACCGTGCTGCTTGGCGGCGGAGTCGCTCTCGCCATGCTGTTCGGCGGCAGGCTTTTGCTTCCCGCCCTCTTTGCCCAGGCCGCGCGGACCAAGAACCCCGAGGTGTTCCTCGCTGCCTGCCTGCTGGTGGTGATCGTTTCGAGCATGGTGACGTCGGCTGTCGGCTTCTCCGCCGTACTCGGTGCATTAATCGCCGGAATCGTCATTGCGGAGACCGAATATCGCGGCGAAGTCGAAGCTATCACCGCGCCCTTTCGCGGCCTTGGCCTCGGAATTTTCCTGATCACGGTCGGGATGAGCGTCGATTTGCGCCAGCTTGCGGCCAATTGGCAGGCCGTGCTCATCGCATTACTCGCAGTGCTTGCGGTCAAGGCGCTGATTACCGCGACGCTGCTGCGCCTTGGCGGCAGCCGGATGGGGACCGCGGCCGAAACCGGCGTGCTCATGGCCTCGCCCTCCGAAACCACCTTGATCGTTCTCGCCTCGGCTACAGCGGCCCAGTTGATCCAGCCCGAAACCGGCGCGTTCTGGCAAATCGTCACCGCGCTCGGGCTGACGATCACGCCGCTGCTCGGCAAGCTTGGACGGCTCGCTGGTCGGCGTATCGACGGGACGGCCGACACAGCACTCGGCGAAGCACTTCAGCACGGCGGCCCGGGCAAGGTCGTCATCGTCGGCTTTGGCCGGGTCGGGCGGATGATCGCCGACATGCTTGCGCGCCACGGCCGCGACTATGTCGCGATCGACGCCGACACCGACGCGGTGCGCAGCGGTCGCGCCCAGGGCCTGCCGGTCCTGTTCGGCGATGTCGCTCGGGGGACCTTGGTCGAACGGCTGAAGGTTGGAAATCCCAGCGCGGTAGTGCTGACGATGGATGACCCGGTGCTTGCCACGCGGCTGACCAGACGGCTGCGCGCGGCATTTCCCGACATTCCGATCATCGCCAGGGCGCGCGATACCGGCCAGGCCGCCGCCCTCTACAAAGCCGGTGCAAGCCAGGCCGTGCCCGAAGCGCTCGAAGCATCGCTCCAGATGGCCGAATCAGTCCTCGTCGATCTCGGCGTCGCAATGGGCCCGGTCATCGCCAGCATCCACGAAAAACGCGACGAGCTTCGCGGCAAGATCAAGGCCGAAGCCGGTCTCGACCAAGTGCCGCGGCTCGGGCCCCGAAGGCTGCGGGACGCGGGCTAGGCAGCGACCTTTGCAAGCGCCGCGCGAACCGCGCTCAGTGCCTCTTGCGCCTTTGAACCATCGGGACCGCCGCCCTGCGCCATGTCGGGACGACCGCCGCCCCCCTGCCCGCCAAGCGCCGCGACCGCGAT
>JBDSSR010000271.1:0-15478 GCA_039928675.1 Sphingomicrobium sp.
GGCACCTTCCTGATCATGGGCGTGGTCGGGCTGATCGTCGCGATGGTGATCAACATGTTCCTCCATTCAAGCGCGATGGGGCTTGCGATCAGCGCCATCGGAGTACTGCTGTTCGCCGGGCTGACCGCCTATGACACGCAGCGGATCAAGAACATGTACAGCTATGTCCAGGGCACCGACATGGTCGGCAAGACCGTGATCATGGGCGCTTTGTCGCTGTATCTGGACTTCATCAACATGTTCCAGTTCCTGCTGAGCTTCATGGGCAACCGCCGCTAAAGCTTCGCATCACCGGACGAAACAAGGACAAGCGCCTGCGGAGGGGCCTGCGGAGCGATCCGCGGGCCCTTTTGTCATGCTCGCCGACTGCCGATGTTGGGCTGCTGCGCGGTCAGCGGGACGGCCTGGGCGACGATCGCGGCGATGCGCTGGGCAAGATCCCAATCGTCGACGCGCTGGAAGCGGTAGGGCTGCTCCGGCCGGGGTGCGTTCGCGCTCGCGTCCGTGACCAGCCGCGGAGTCAGCATGACAACCTTGATGCCCGAGCCCCTGACCTGCTCGGCGGTTGCTTCGGACAGGCGCTGAAAGCATTCGCGCGATCCGGCATAAGGGAACATCCGATCGTTGCGGGAAAAGCCGCCGAGCGGAGCGACGTTGATGATCAGGCGATTGCCGCGCGCGCGGCGAAGCAAGGGCAGCATGGCGCGGGTCATTCGGACCATCCCAAGGGTCCGAACGTAGCCGGCACCGGCGGCATTGATGAGCACATCGAGGCTGTCGTAAGCGGCGGCGATGTCGGCCGCGTAAACCTCGACACTCGCTTCCGACCCGACGTCGCAATAGCGCGAATAGCCGCCGACTTCCTCGCTTGTGCGCGTCAGCTCGGTGCCGTCGGTGTCGCACAGGATGAGGTCGGCGCCGCGCCCGGTCAAAGCGCGGGCGCAGGCATAGCCAACCCCGCCGGCGCCGCCGCTGATGAGGATTCGTGGCCGCGGTCTTGCAGCAAGGTCGGTCATGCGCAGTCGCGGCGCAGTGCGGATAACGAAGGAAACGGCACGCCGATGGCGCACCGTTGAGGGATCTTTGACATGAGGGATGACTTCTTTTAATGCAACAGTTGTCGCGTTAGGTAGGAATTGTCATGGAGTCAACAACGGTCGGGGATCACAAGCGACGTCCGGGTGGACGGACCGCCGACGTCACCGAGCGGGTTCGTGAGGCGGTCCTCGAACTGATCGTCGAGGGTGGCTATGCCGCCTGCACTTTCTCCAGCGTCGCGGCGCGCGCCGGGGTCGAGCGATCGACCCTCTATCGCCGCTTTCCCGATCGCTGGGCGACGATCATCGATGCGTTCATGGCGCGTAGCGCGCTCGAGATCATGCCGGATACGACCGGGTCCTTCGCCGGCGATTTGAAGTCGGTTCTGCGAAAGCTGGCGGCGACTTTGGACGGTCCGCTTGGCCCGGCCTTGATGGCTGCGGCGGCTGAGCTTCGGGCCCGCCAAGAAGCGGATTACCCAAGGGCCTATTTCGACCAGCGCGTCGCGCAACTGAAGCCGATGTTCGACGCTGCGGTCGAGCGCGGCGAGCTGGCCGCCGATGTCGAGCGCGAAACCCTGTTCTCGTTTGCTGCCGGACCGATTTATTTCCGCATGTTCATCGCCGGCCGCGCGGTCGATCTGGCGTTCATCGACACCGTCGTTGAATCGGTCTGCTGGCTCTATTGCGGCAGTGGGGCAACTGAGCGAGGTTAACCGAGCTGGCGCTTGAGGAAGGCGATGGTGCGGCCCCAGGCGAGATCGGCGGCGGGCTTGTTGTAGCGATCGCCTGCGGTGTCGTTGTTGAACGCATGGTTGACGCCCGGATATTCGAACAGTTCAACCGCCTTCCCGGCCCGGCCAAGCGCTGCTGCGAACGGCCAGGCGGTGGCTCCGACGCGGTCGTCGAGACCGGCGAGGTGAAGCATCAGTGGCGCCTTGACCTTGGCCGCTTCGGCGGGGAGCGGGGCAGGGCCGTAATAGGCCACCCCCGCGGCGAGCTGGGCACCGGCGGCAACCGCCAGCCGGTCGACAAACCCGCCACCCCAGCAGAAGCCGACCACGCCGACCTTGCCCTTGCGGCTGGTCCGGGCAAGTTCGCCAAGCATCGTCACCGCCTGGCGCACCGAAAGGTCGAGGTTGAGCTTGCCGATGGCGTCGCGCGCGGCATCCTCGTTCTTCGGGGTACCGCCCGAGTGCGACAATAGATCGGGGGCGACGGCCCTGAAGCCGGCCAGCGCAACCCGCCGGGTGACGTCGCGGATATGGTCGTTGAGCCCGCGATTCTCGTGGATCACCAGCACGGTCGGGCGCAGTGCCGGCGTTTTCAGCTCGGCGACATAAGCGCGATAGTCATAGGCCAGCATTCGCTGCCCTGCGTGGAGCCGGGGGTCGGTTTCGGCGACCATCGCCGCGGCCGCTGCAGACGGCGCTATTCCGGCGATCAGAAGCTCGGCCGCGGCCACGCTTCCGGCAAGCTTGACCATTTGCGCCATGAACGCCCGGCGCTCCATCCCGTCATGGGTGAAGCGGTCGTACAGGGCGATCGCCTGCTGCCGCTTGTCCACGGTCACTGGACGGGACTCGGCGCGTTCTGCTGCTCGGCGGCCTTGACCAAATTGCCGTCAATCTCCTGCGCCTTGCGATACGCCGGGCGGTCGGTCATCCGCCGGGCATAGTCGGTAAAGGCGGGGGTTGGATCGAGCAGCTTGAAGGTCAGCATGAAGTTGACCATCGCCCCGACGAACAGGTCGGCGGCGGTGAAATGGTCGGCGGCGATATAGTCGCGGCCGGCAATCGCGGTTTCCAGGGTTGCGACTGCAAGGTCGAAATTGCCGTAACCGAACATCCGCTGGCGCTCGGGCGTAGGTTCAAAGCCCGCCGACTTGTTGCTGAATGCGGCTTCCACCGGGCCCGCGCAGAAGAACAACCAGCGGTAATAATCGGCGCGCTCGGATGGCGGCGGAGCGAGGTTCGCCTGCGGAAAGGCATCGGCGAGATAGCAGCAGATCGCCGCGACCTCGGTCACTGCCTTGCCGTTGTGGACGATCGCGGGAACCTTGCCCATCGGGTTGATCGACAGATAGGGCTGCGCCTTCATCGTCGTTGCGTAGTCGAGGATGTGATCCTCGTACGGCGCGCCGATCTCCTCGAGCATCCAGCGCACGGTCTGGCCGCGCGATTGCGGGTTGGTGTAGAAAATCAGGTCGGCCATAATGTGCGAATCCCGGCTGTTCAGAACAAAACACGAACTACGCCGGTTGGCCAAACCGCGCAATCGCAAGCCCCATGTACCAAGCTCAACTAAACGCAAAAGGATGAGGAATGACCGATATCGGAAAGGCAAGCACATACCGGCTGGGCGACCGCGACGTGAACCGCATGGGCTATGGCGCGATGCAGCTTGCCGGCAAGGGCGTGTTCGGCCCGCCGAAGGACCGCGACGAGGCGATTGCAGTGGTTCGCGAGGCGGTGACGAGCGGCGTCAACCACATCGATACCAGCGATTATTACGGGCCGCGGGTCACCAATGAGATCATTCGCGAGGCGCTTGAACCCTATCCCGAAACCCTCGTCATCGTCAGCAAGGTCGGCGCTCGCCGCGACGAGCGCGGCGGCTGGCTGCCGTGGAACCGGCCCGAAGATCTCGCCCAGGGCATCCGGGATAACCTCGACCGGCTCGGGCGCGAGACGATGGACGTGGTCAATTTGCGGATCATGGGTGACGGCCACGGGACTTCGGAAGGCGCGATTGCCGGCCAGGTCGAGGCGATGGCGCAGCTCCAGCGCGACGGGCTGGTCCGCCACATCGGCCTCAGCAACGTCACGGAAAACCAGGTCACCGAAGCACAGGGCATCGTCACCATCGCCTGCGTCCAGAACCACTACAACCTTGTCTACCGCCAGGACGATGCCCTGATCGACGCGCTCGCGGGCCAGGGGATCGCCTATGTCCCGTTCTTCCCGCTTGGCGGGTTCACGCCGCTCCAGTCGGACGAACTGTCCGCCATCGCCAGTAAACTTAAGGCAACGCCGATGCAGGTTGCGCTGGCCTGGCTGCTGCAACGCTCGCCCAACATCCTGCTCATCCCCGGCACTTCGACGCGCGGCCATTTGCGCGAGAATCTGGCGGCGGCCGGGCTTGAGCTCGACCCGGCAGTGGTCGAGCGGCTGGAAGTCATCGGGAAGGTTCCGGCATAAGAATCCTTCGCGCACTCATCGCGATCCTGGTCGCGACGATTGAAACCAAGAGGCGCCGACATGGCGGTCGAAGGCCTTCTTTCGTCCCACTTTCCCGCCGCAGAATCTTTCGAAACCGGCCAATCTTCGCTAGTCTCGCGGTCTTCATGCGCGGCTGATTCGCTTTGTGTATTCGGCGATCAGGCATCAACCAGCCTTACGGGGGTGAGCTTTGGGGAATTATCTTTGAACCGGATTTTTATCGCTGCGCTCGCGCTCGCCCTGGCGGTGACCGCCACCCCCGGGCTGGCGACGGTCCCGGCCTATTCCGCAGCGTTCCACAGCCGGGACATCGCCGTCAACGGCACCACGATCCACGTCCGAGTTGCCGGGTCCGGGCCGGCGGTGGTTCTGCTCCACGGCTATGGCGAGAGTGGTGATATGTGGGCGCCGCTGGCGGCCAAGCTGATGGTCGACCGAACAGTGATCGTCCCCGACCTTCGCGGGATGGGCCTGTCGTCCAAGCCCGCCGGCGGCTTCACCAAGATGAACCAGGCGGCGGATATCGCCGGCCTTCTTGTCCAGCTCAAGATCGGACGGACCGATATCGTTGCGCACGACATTGGCAACATGGTCGCCTTCGCCTTTGCCGAGAAATATGCCGACCGGACGGGCAAGGTCGTGCTGATCGACGCGCCAGTGCCCGGCATCGGTCCGTGGGAAAAGATTATCCAAAGCCCGCTGCTGTGGCATTTCCGCTTTGGCGGGCCGGACATGGAGCGGCTGGTCAAGGGCCGCGAGCGGATTTACCTCGACCGTTTCTGGAACGATTTTTCAGCCGACCCGAAGAATTTCGACGAAGCTTCGCGGGTCCATTATGCGAAGCTCTACGCGCTGCCCGGGGCAATGCATTCGGGCTTCGAGCAATTCCACGCCTTCGACCAGGACGCGATCGACAATCGCGCGTGGATCGCCGCGCACGGCAAGCTCAAGGAGCCGATCCTCGCGCTTGGCGGGGAAAAGAGCTTCGGCCCCGGGCTGGCCGACGTCATTCGCGAGGGCGCCGACAATGTCACGGGCGGGGTCGTTCCCAGTTCGGGCCACTGGATCATGGAAGAAAACCCAGAGGCGACGGTCAGGCTGGTCACCGACTTCCTCGCCAAGCCGTGAAGGCCGCAGTCTTCTTGCCGACTGCGCTTGACCACTCCGACGGCCACTGTGTATTAAGCATATAACACAGGATATACGCCATGAAGATCGTTGCCGCACTGCTGGTTTGTTTCGCGCTTGCCGGGTGCAACGTCCAGGCCAAGCATGATGGCGATAATGACGGCAACGGCAACGAGACCGTCAACATCAGCGGGGGTGCCGATGGCAAGTTGTCGTTCGACCTGCCCTTCGCCAAGGGCCAGCTGAAGCTGCCCAAGGGCGCGATGGCGCATGGCAATTTCGATATCGACGGGGTCAAGATGTACCCCGGCGCGACCGTCACCGGCTTCAACGTCAACGCCGCCGACAAGGGCTCGGTGGTCGATATCGCGTTCAAGGCGCCGGCCCCGCCCGAGCAGGTGCGCGCCTATTTCCTCGATCAGTTCAAGAAGAAGGGGGTCACCGCAAGCGCCTCGGGCGACGCGGTTTCGGGCATTTCGGACGACGGAAGCCCGTTCACGATCCGGGTCCAGCCCGATGGCGGGGGTTCACAGGGGATGGTCGAGATCCACGACAAGGACTGAGCGCCGCTGGCAAACGCCACGGACAAGCGCCCGGTTTAATCGTCGTCTTCGCTCTCTCCGCGATGGCGGCGCAGCATCTCGTCGGATTCCCCGACCAGGCGCTCGGTTTCGGTAATGCTCGCGCGCAGGGCCTTCTGGCTGGCCTCGACTTCGCGCGTATGACGGTCGCGCCGTTCGGATCGGTCTTGCTTGCTGCTTGGCATCAAGCTCAAACGTGCAAAACGGTGCCAGGTTTCAATCCGCAAGGACATTTTTGCCGAAGTAGCGGGCCGAGGGGCGCGTGTCCGTCGGTGGGCGATTGACCGCTACCTGATGACGTCCTGCAGGCGCAGGATCCAGGAGATGAAATACGCCAGATAGGAGCCCGCCAAAAACAGGTGCAACCGGCGATTGCTGGTCCACGCGGCAATTGCGCACAGCACCAACAGACCGGCCAGCCTTAATGGATATTCGAGCCCCAGTGAGTGGTAGTGGGCCGACCCCTTCAACAATGTGTCGACGAGGTCCACCGGCACCGTCGCTGCAAGGAGCCCGAAGAACGCCCCTCGGTGCGCCATGAAATAGGTGTTGTAATTGGGGTGCTCGCCGAGATTTTCCGGGACCAGCACGGCCGCCATCAGCGTGAACAGGAACGCGTAGAGGAGGAAAAAGATGAACAGTTCAAAATGCCAGGATTGAACTTCCATCAGCTGGAATTCGAACCACCAGAAGTGAATGGCCATGACGATGACCGTCACAAGCCACAGCAGATGCGTTGCCGAAACGGGCTTGTCGCGGTTGTGCTGCGCCATGCTGGTCACACCCGACAACAGCCGGGTGATGCCGATGCCGACAACAACGGCGATCAGAACCCGAACATGAAAGAACAACTGCACTTGATCGACCACGCCGGCTACTTTCCATTTGGTCCGGCGAGGGCCGTAACCGTTGACCCAACAGCTGCTTTGGAATGTTTGACCACGACGAGTGCCATGGCGCCGACAAGGCCCGTTCGATCCCGCCAGTAGAAGCCCTGGCCTGCGTCATGGTTCCCGCATGTTCACGGGGTTGTTTTTTGGCAGGCGGGCAAATGACAAGTCGGCCACAGCAGCTGCGAACTTGTGCTATACGCGTCCGGGGAGTTTTAAGGGAGGGCGCGTGGCGGACGTATTCATCAGCTATGCGCGTGACGACCAGGCGTCCGCGCGCCGCTTGTCCAAGGCTCTCCAGGCCCGTGGCTATGACGTCTGGTGGGACGCGGATCTGCCCGTCCATCGCTCGTATTCGGAAGTCATCGAACGCAGCCTCGAGGAAGCTCGCGCGGTAGTCGTCTTGTGGTCGAACGCCGCAGCAAAGTCTCAGTGGGTGCGCGCCGAAGCCGAACATGCGCGGACTCACGGCAAGCTGGTTCAGGCGCAGCTCGATGACGGCTTGCCGCCGATGCCGTTCAACCAGATCCAGTGCGCGAGCCTGGCGGGCTGGAAGGGCCGCCCAACCCACAGCGGACTGGTCAAGCTAGAAGCCAGCATCGCAGCGCTCGTCGGGGGCGGCGACAATCCGCCGCTCGAGGTGCGTTCGCGCGCCACGACGACAACTACGACAGCGGCCACGCCCCGCCCGCGCGTCTACCTCTGGCTGGCAGTTGCAACGATTATGCTGTTGATTGTGGGGGCGGGGTGGTTTGGCCTTCGGCCGAACGCGCCGCAGCGCAAGCCGGTGGTCGCGATCCTTCCATTCGAAAGCGTCGATCCCAAGGACGAGGCCCTTGCCGCGGGAATGTGGGAAGATACGCGTCAGGCCGTTGGTCATAACCCGCAGCTGATCGTGCTTGGGCCCAACAGCGCGCAGGAACTCGCCAAGAAGGACCCAAGCGCGACCAAGCGTGCAGCCGACTATCTGGTGCAGGCGAACATTCGCACCGCTGGCAACCGGATCCGGATCACTACAACTTTGGTCAGGACCAAGGACGGTTCGCAGATGTGGAGCGACTCGTTCGATCGCCAATTGAACGACGTCTTTGCTTTGCAAAGTGACATTGCCCAGCAAATCGAGGGCCGTATTCGCGGTCGGCTTGCGGAGAATGGCGGGAAAAGGGCGGAGAACATCGCCACCAGCGGCGACGTCTACGCGCTTTACAGCGACGCCCGCGCAAAGGTCAGCCAAAGCAATCCGAACAACGATCCAATGGCGACCTTCAATGACCTCCAGCGAGTGGTCAAAATGGATCCGAATTTTGCTCCGGGCTGGGCGGCCTTGTCGCTTGCCACGCATCAAATCTGGGCATCCGACGTCGCCTTTAACACCGATGACGCATCGGAAGACTATGCCCGACGAGCAATCGAGCTTGCACCAAACCTCGCTGCGAGCCACGCCGCTCTGGCGCGCGCGCTGAAGCTCCGCGGCCCCGTTGCAAACGCGGAAATCAAGCGGGCAATCGCGCTCGATCCAAGCGACTTCGAAAGCCTGTTGGTGCTGGGCGACGTGTATCTCGAACAGGGACGGACGAACGACGCTCTGGAAGCCTATTCGCGTGTGATCGCGATCGAACCGCTGTGGTGGCCGGCGTTGCTTCGCAAGCTCGATATCGTCCTTTCCCGCAATGATTTTGCAGCGGCCAAGGTCGAGTTGGACAGGGTTCATCGGCTCGGATCTCGCGATCTGGAGGCAATGGTCGGGATTCAAACCGCTTATGCCCGGAACGACCTGTCGAAGGCGGCGAGAATCGGCATCAGCTTTTGGAACAGCTCGGTGCCCGGGGAGCGCGGTGTCGTCGCCAATCTGATTGCGGCGATCCTGCTGCAGCTCGGTTATGTCGACGAAGCCCAGCGGGCCAGTCACCTGCCGCCGATCGCACCGGTTCTAATGGCCAATAATCCCAAGGGCCTCGATATGATCGAGTTGATGCACTACGAGCCGCGCAAGTTTTTCTCGATGATGCCGATGCCCGCCACCGCCGGCCGGGTCTATTTGCTGAGCGGTCGTGGCGACAAACTCGCCGAAATCTACCAGAGCCTCAACCTTACGCCGGCGCAGTTCGAACAGCTGATCGGGCCGGGACAGCCGTTTATGCTAGTCGCACCGATCATCGCGGTCGCCTTGCGAACCCGCAATCCGACAGCCGCAGCGAGACTTCTAAACATGGCCGAGAACGAGGCGACAAGCGGGCCCGACCGTTCGAGCGTGATCCAGTCGGCGCTGCTTGCCCGGATCTATGCAGCGCAGGGAAGAGGAGACGCCGCACTCGGGAAGCTAGCTGATGCCGTCAACCGCGGCTGGCTTCCGGCGCCGCCTGAACTTCTGACCGACATCGCCACCGACCCGACATTCGGCGAGCTTCGAAACGACCCGCGCTTCAGGCGGATTCGCGAGCAAATCCTCAATAGGATTCGCCGCGAGCGGACCGAACTTGGCCCGGTAAACCTGAAGTAATCGCCCATTTTGCTGGCCGCGGCTCGATTGGAGGCGCCGCGAAAACAGGGTCGATTAGCTTGTCGTCGACGCTTCCTCGCCGTCGGCCTTTTTCTTGGGCGCAGATTTCTTCGCGGGCCTGGCCTTGGCGGCCTTGGGCGGTGCCGGGGTGATCTCGAACGCCGGGGCGTTGTCCTTGATCCGGACCTTGACCTCGCCGCCGTTGACCAGCTTGCCGAACAGCAAT
This sequence comes from Sphingomicrobium sp., assembly GCA_039928675.1. Lineage (GTDB taxonomy): Bacteria > Pseudomonadota > Alphaproteobacteria > Sphingomonadales > Sphingomonadaceae > Sphingomicrobium. Next base: position 9,584 of record JBDSSR010000271.1, read on the forward strand.
TCCTCGGCCAGCGGCTGCTTGATCTTTTCCTGCACCAGCCGGCCCATCGGACGCGCTCCGTAAAGCTTGTCGTAGCCGCGCGTGGTCAGCCATGCGCGCGCTTCATCGTCGAGGTCGATGTGGACGTTGCGGTCGGCCAGCTGAAGTTCGAGCTGGAGAATGAACTTGTCGACCACGCGGGCAACCACCGCCGGCGGCAGATAGCTGAACGGCACGACCGCATCGAGGCGGTTGCGGAATTCCGGAGTGAACATCTTGCGAATGGCGTCTTCCTGGACGTCCTCGCGGCTCGACGCGCCAAAACCAATGCCTTCACGCGCCATGTCGGACGCGCCGGCATTGGTGGTCATGATGAGGATGGTGTTACGGAAATCGACGGTCTTGCCGTGGTGGTCTGTGAGCTTGCCGTTGTCCATCACCTGGAGGAGGATGTTGAACAGGTCGGGATGGGCCTTTTCGACCTCGTCGAGCAGAAGGACGCTGTGCGGCTGCTGGTCGACGGCGTCGGTCAACAGTCCGCCCTGGTCGTAGCCGACATAGCCCGGGGGCGCTCCGATCAGCCGGCTGACCGAGTGGCGCTCCATATATTCGGACATGTCGAAGCGCTGCAGCGGAATGCCCATGACGCTTGCGAGCTGGCGAGCGACTTCGGTCTTGCCGACCCCGGTTGGTCCGGAGAACAGATAATTGCCGATGGGCTTGTCGGGATCGCGCAAGCCTGCCCGCGACAGCTTGATTGCCGACGCGAGCTTCTCGATCGCCAGATCCTGTCCGAACACCACGCGCTTCAAATCGGCTTCGAGATGTTCGAGGACGCGCTTGTCGTCGGATGAGACCGACTTGGGCGGAATCCGCGCCATGGTCGCGACGACCTGCTCGATCTCCCTGGGGGTGATGATCTTCTTGCGCCGCGAGGGCGGGACCAGCATCTGCATCGCGCCAACCTCGTCAATCACGTCGATCGCCTTGTCGGGCAGCTTGCGGTCGTGGATGTAGCGCGCGCTCAATTCGACCGCGCTCTTGATCGCGTCGGACGTGTAGCGGACGTTGTGGTGCCCTTCGAACGAGGAGCGAAGCCCGGCGATGATCTTGATCGTGTCTTCGATCGTCGGTTCGTTGACGTCGATCTTCTGGAACCGGCGGAGCAGCGCCCGGTCCTTTTCGAAATGGTTGCGGAATTCCTTGTAGGTGGTCGACCCGATGCAGCGGATCGCCCCCGACGACAGCGCCGGCTTCAAGAGGTTGGACGCGTCCATTGCTCCGCCCGACGTCGCGCCGGCCCCGATGACGGTGTGGATCTCGTCGATGAAGAGGATCGCTTCGGGCATCTTCTCAAGCTCGGACACGACCGATTTCAGCCGCTCCTCGAAATCGCCGCGATAGCGGGTGCCAGCGAGCAGCGAGCCCATGTCGAGCGAATAGATGACCGCGCCCTTGAGCACGTCGGGGACGTCGCCCTCGATGATCTTTCGCGCAAGCCCTTCGGCGATCGCGGTTTTGCCGACTCCCGGCTCGCCGACGTACAGCGGATTGTTCTTCGACCGGCGGCACAGGATCTGGATCGTGCGTTCGACTTCGGGCATCCGGCCGATCAGCGGATCGACCTTTCCGTTGCGCGCCTTTTCGTTGAGGTCGACGGTGAACTGCTTGAGCGCGGATTCCTTCTTGCCGCTGTCCTTTTCGCTCTTTTCCTCGGGCGCGCCGACATCGCGCGCCTCGGGCGGACTATCGCCCTTGCCGACCCCGTGGCTGATGTAGGTCACTGCATCGAGCCGGCTCATGTCCTGCTGCTGAAGGAAATAGACGGCGTAGCTCTCGCGCTCGGAAAACAGCGCAACCAGGACGTTGGCGCCGGTGACTTCGTCGCGGCCCGAAGACTGGACGTGGAGGATGGCGCGCTGGACGACCCGCTGGAACCCGCTGGTCGGGGTCGGATCGGTGGCGCTGTCGGCGACCAGCGCGGTCAGCTCGCTGTCGAGATACTGTTTGACCGATGAGCGAAGGTCGTCGCGGCTGACGCCGCAGGCGATCATCACCTTGGAGGCGTGTTCATCGTCGATCAGAGCGATCAGCAGATGCTCCAGCGTGGCATATTCATGACGCCTGCGCTCGGCTTCCTTGAGCGCGTTGTGCAGGGTCTGTTCGAGTTCCTGAGCGAAACTAGGCATTGAACGATATACTCCGAGCCCCCGGAGAGCCCGCGGGCCTGGCAAACAATGTCATATGCCTCGGCGCGTCAATCAAGTCCCAACGCGCAGCTTTTCCCCAACTGAACGCGCGCCGTTCACGCTATGGCCTTTTGAACAGCTCTTCAGCGGCGCTTCGGTGGGTCTCGACGCGCTTGAGATGGGCTTCGACCCGGGCAATCTCGGCCTTTAGTGCTTCGATCCGGGCGCCAAGCTCGTCGACCGAGATCGGATCGAGGTCCTGTTTGCCAAGCGCGACCAGCGGATCGTCGGGCTTTGCCGGGAAAAGTTCGTCGAGATCCATGGCCGCTCCCTTCACTCGAAGCGTTGACCCGTGAAGGTCCCCTGTCAATAAGCGCAGGGGTGCCCGCAACTCCCTCCTCGATGAAGGCCGTGATCGCGCCCGACCAGCGGCCGGTGCTGGTCGATCGGCCAGTCCCTCGGCCAGGCCCGGGCGAAGTGCTGATCAAAGTTGCGGCGGCCGGGGTCAATCGGCCCGACATCCTCCAGGCGCGCGGACTGTATCCTCCGCCGCCCGGCGCTCCCGACATTCTCGGGCTCGAACTTGCGGGGGAGGTGGTCGAGGCCGGAGCGGGGAGCGGAAATGGGGCTATCGAGGGCGCCGAAGCGCTGGTCGGGCAGCAGGTCTGCGCGCTGGTCGCGGGCGGAGCGTTCGCCGAATATTGCGTTGCTCCGGCGGGCACCTGCCTGCCGGTCGGTGCGGAGCTCTCGCTGACGCAAGCCGCGGCGATGCCCGAAACCCTGTTCACGGTGTGGGTCAATCTGTTCGAGCGCGGATTTGCCGCCGATGGCGACCGGGTTCTGGTCCACGGCGGGACGAGCGGCATCGGAACCATGGCGATCGCGCTGGCCAGGCTGTTTGGCCTCGACCTCATCGTGACCTGCGGGAGCGACGAGAAATGCGCCCGGGCGGTCGAGCTCGGTGCAGCACTTGCGATCAATTACAACAGCCAGGACTTTGTCGAGGAGGTTCACCGCTTCACCGGCCGGCGCGGCGTGGACATCGTCATCGACATGATTGGCGGCGATTATCTGCCGCGCAACCTTGCCTGTCTCGCCGAGGAAGGCCGTCACGTCTCGATCGCGGTGCAGCACGGGGCGAGCGCCGAAGTGCCGATTTTCGACATCATGCGCCGGCGGCTGACCCTGACCGGGTCGACGCTCCGGCCGCGGTCGATCGAATTCAAGACGATGGTCGCCGACGAGATCGCCCGAACGGTCTGGCCGTTTGCCCAGGGCGGCCGGTTGAAGCCAGTGATCGACGGCGTGTTTCCGTTGGCGCAGGCGGCTGCGGCCTTCGCCCGGATGGATCAGCCCGACCATATTGGCAAAACCGTCCTGGTCGTTCGGTAGAGACTTTGACGGGGGCAGTGGCGGGGGCAGTTGAGGCCGGGCCGGGCGCGCGAAGCGTGTTCAGCCGGGCGCAGCGCCTGCTGCTGCTTGCCGCCTTCGCGCTGATCGTCGTGTTGCGGCTGCCCAACGCCTGGGCCGAGGGCCGATTTCAGGACGAGGAAGCGACGGTATTCCTCGCCTACGCCTGGCATTATCCGTGGCTCGACGCCCTGTTTCGGCCCTTTGCGGGCTATTGGAACCTTGGCGCAAGCGCGACCACGGTCGCCGCCGTCCAGCTCGTGCGCGGCGGGTATTTGCCGCTCGAGCGAGCGCCCTATTTCACGATGGGCGTTGCCCTCGCTTTCCAGCTGCTTCCCGCCGTATTGATCCTCACCAGCAAAGCCGACTGGCTTGCCCGGCGGCTTGCGGTGATCGCCGCGCTACTCCTGATCGCGATCTCGCCGGCGACCGAAGAGGTGTTCTTCAATGTCCTCCATATCCAGTTTCACCTGGCGCTTTGCGCTGCGCTGATCCTTGCGCTCGATGTGCCGGACCGGCCGCGTGTCACGATCCTTTACGCAACGCTTCTGTTCATTGCGCCGCTGTGCGGGCCGGGACCGATCGTTATCCTGCCGCTGTTTGCGCTTCGCGCGTTGGTCGACCGCGATCGGCGGCGGCTCGGCCAGCTGGCGTGGTTTGCTGCAGGGGCCGCGGTCCAGCTGCTGCTGTTCTACGGACCGAGCGCGATGCGCGGCCATCTTGCACCGCCGGGAATGCTTGCAGCGGCGATGTTCGTGCGGATGATCGCGCTTCGTTTCCTCGGCCCCGATTTCGCCAATCTGACGGCCGGTGTGATCCTCGATTCGCAAACTTCCGGGACCAGGCTGTGGTGGTGGTTCGCAGGTGCAGCGGTGGCGGCGTTTTCGGTGATTGTCGCGGTCGCTTCAAAACGGCGCGACGCGGCGCTGTGGCTCGTGCTTTCGAGCCTTTCGATCGGAGCCGCATCGCTGGGCTTCGGAATGGTTCGGCTCAACGATGCCGATTTGCTCGGCGTACTGTCGGGCGAACGCTACAATTTTCTTCCGCTGGTCCTGCTCGGTCTTGCGCTGATCGTGTTGGCGATGCGGCCGCCAAGCGGGTCACGGCCGGTTTTCGTGGGCCTGTGCCTGCTGATGACGCTGAGCAGCGCCTATTATTATTCCAAGACTATTCGCGGCCTGTCGAGCGGCTCATCGTGGCCAGCCGAAGTGCGGGCGTGGCGAGCGGACCATCGGCACCCGCTGGCGGTGTGGCCAGCTCCGTTCACGGCCGATTTGTCGGACGAGAACAGGCCCTGCTCGCCGCCCGGCCCGAATCCGGGGCAATCGACCGATCCGCGCTACTGCGAAAGCGGCTGGGTCGCGGGCTTTTATCGCAACGGCCATTGAACGCGCGGACGCGGCCCTTTCGCTTCCTCCTTGCCCCGATGGGCCGGGCGGTTTACATCGCCGTCAACGCCGGCCGCTCCGAGAGGGGCGGCCCTATTTGTTTTCAGACCCGCTCCGAGAGGGACGGCCCTATTCATTTTTCAAAGCCCGGGAGATTTCCAGTGGCGCAGCCCCTCATGCCCCATGCGACCGCCGCCTGGCTGGTCGACAACAGTTCTCTGACCTTCGAGCAGATTGCCCAATTCTGCGGACTTCACATTCTCGAAGTGCAGGCGATCGCCGACGATACTGCAGCGACCAAGCTCACTGGACGCGACCCGATCCGTGCCGGTGAACTCACTCACGAGGAGATCGAGAAGGGCCAGGCCGACCCCGACTACACGCTCCTGATCCACAAGGCGCCCGACCCGATTCGCCGGACAAAGGGCCCGCGCTACACCCCGGTTTCGAAGCGCCAGGACAAGCCCGACGGAATCGCCTGGATCATCAAGAACCACCCCGAGGTGACCGATGGCCAGATCGGCAAGCTGATTGGAACGACGCGCACCACGATCGGCGCAATCCGCGACCGATCGCACTGGAACATGGCCAATATCTCGGCCAAAGACCCGGTCACTCTGGGCCTCACCAGCCAGCGCGAACTCGATGCGGCGGTGGCCAAGGCAGCCAAGGCCGCGGGTGCTCCGCCGCCGACCGACACCCGCTTCGAAGGCGACCGCGCGGCGCTGCTCGTCGAGCTTCGCGAGGAGCGCGAGCGCCACGTGCGCGAGGCCGAGGCGGCACTTGCCAATGGTGGCGAGGAAGACCTTCGCGACGAGGTCGTGCCGGGCATTCGCGATCCCTTCAAGAACATTCCGGTCGAATAGCGTTCGCTTGATTTGAACCGGCCCGGGGACCATTATTCGCCATGGCCACTGATGTGACACCCG
>JBDSSR010000272.1:0-7835 GCA_039928675.1 Sphingomicrobium sp.
GATCGCTGGCGCGACCTGTGGCTTCGCATCGAAGGCCCCGAATGCGCGGTCGCCGGTCGCTATTTCGATTCGGTCTTTCGCTGGTCGCGGCGGCGCAAGGCGACGCTTGGGTCGCTCCGCCGGATGATTGGCAAATTCAGTGAATGGCGCGGCCCGCTGCAGTGGAAGTTCAGTGGCCCGTTGAGCGTTCGCAACAGCTGGTGGCGAAGCATTGGCCGCGACCTCAAGGACGGTTGCCGGGTCGACATGATCTTCGCTTACTGGGCGCCGCCCGGGGCAATGCTTCGCCGCATCGGGCGTGCTTCGCGACGCGGCCATACGCGGATCATCGTTGCTTCGCGCTCGGACAATAATGCGACCATTGCCGCGGCCCGGCACAGCTACGGCCGACTGCTCCGCCGCGGTGCAAGAATTTTCGAATATCAGCCGGCCAAGCTCCACACCAAGCTCGCGATCGTCGACGATGTGGTCCACATCGGCTCGTCCAATTTCGATTATCGAAGCTTCTACATCAACCTCGAACTGATGCTTCGGATCGACGATGCGGGCTTTGCCAAGGCGATGCGCGGCTATGTCGACCGCGAGCTTGGCGATTGCACCGAAATCACGGTCGAAGAATATCGCCGGCGCGCGAGCTGGTGGCGCCGGGTCAAATGGGCCGCGTCGCACTTCATGGTCAACGTCATGGACTATACCGTGACCAGGCGGCTCAATTTCCGCCCAGATCTTTAAGCCCGACCCTCTAGCCCGACCTTCTTACGACGCCTTTTTCTTGCCCTTATAGGCCCAGAACAGCGTCGCGGGCGGCACGTTGAGCCATTCGAACCCGCGGTCGATTGTTGCGAAATGGGGCGCGATGAAGTCGCGGACCTTGGGGCTGAACTGATAGACCAGGAAGGCTCCGCCCGACCGGATGACCTTGGCGGTCGCCTTGCCGATTGCATCGCCGACACCCGGGGGAAGCGTCGAGAAGGGCAGCCCGGACAGCACGTAATCTGCCTTGCCCAGCCCGCGCTGCTTGATGATCGCTTCGACGTCGGCGGCCGAACCGGTGACTGCAACCAGCCGCTCGTCGTCGATCGCCTGCTTGAGATAGGCGGTGAACTCGGCGTTGGTGTCGATCGTCAGCAATATTGCGTCTTCGGGCAGGCGATCGAGCACCGCGCGGGTGAAGGTCCCGACCCCCGGCCCATATTCGACGAACAGCCTGGTCTTGGCCCAGTCGACCGGGCCAAGCATCCGCGCGATCAGGACTCGGCTCGACGGAACGATCGATCCGACCATCACCGGATGCTTTAGGAATCCCCGAAGGAACTGCCATTTGGGGCTGCGTCCGCCACGGTCGCGGCGAAGCGCGGAAGGGCGCGAACCTTTTAGCGTTCGCGCAGATGAAATCGGCATGGATGCTCCACTGGGCACAGGAAAAGGGGCGAGCGTTGGCAAACGCGCGAACCGCACGCAAGTCGCCCAATTGTCAAAAAAGAGCAACTGCCGTTCGACAACTGCCCCAGCAACAATGGCTCCGGGGCGGTGTCAGCCCGGCTTCCCGCCCGGCCGCGACCGCAACATTCCGGGAAGGACGAAGCCAATTCCGCCAAGCGGGCGAGTCGCGTCGCTTTTGAGCGTTTCCTCGATGCGCGCATATTCCTCGAGCATGTCGGGGGTGACCGAAGCGCGGGTTTCGGTCAGCGCGGTGTTGAAATCAGCCATCGACACGAGGTTGGTGTCGAGCCCGCGGCGAAGCGCGGTCAGTCCGGCGCGGCGGACGAGGTCTTCCAGGTCGGCCCCGGTGAAACTTTCGGTGCGGCGCGCAAGCGAGTCCAGGTCGACGTCCTTGGCAAGCGGCGTGTTGCGGGTGTGAATCGCAAGGATTCGCGCCCGTCCAGCCATGTCCGGGGGACCGACGTAGATCAGTTCGTCGAACCGCCCCGGGCGAAGCAGTGCGGGATCGATCAGCGTGGGCCGGTTGGTCGCGCCGATGACCACGACGTTCTGCAATTCCTCAAGCCCGTCCATTTCCGACAGGATAGTATTGACCACCCGCTCGGTCACCTGCGGCTCGCCAAGCCCGCCGCCGCGCGCCGGAACCAGGCTGTCGAGCTCGTCGATGAAGATGATCGTCGGCGCGACCTGGCGGGCGCGGCTGAACAGGCGGGCGATCTGCTGCTCGCTTTCGCCATACCATTTGCTCAGCAGGTCGGACGATTTGGTGGCGATGAAATTGGCCTCTGCCTCGCGCGCCGCGGCCTTTGCAAGAAGCGTCTTGCCGGTCCCCGGCGGGCCATAGAGCAGGAACCCCTTGGCCGGCCGGATGCCGAGCCGGCGGAACGCTTCGGGATGCTTGAGCGGAAGCTCGACGCCTTCGCGAAGCCGGTCGCGCGGGGCATCGAGCCCGCCGACGTCGTCCCACCGGATCTGCGGCGCTTCGACCATTACTTCGCGCATCGCCGAGGGCTGCACCCGCTTCAGCGCGTTCTCGAAATCGCGAAGGTCGACGGTCAGCGTATCGAGCACCTTGGTCGGAATCGTCGCTTCGGCGAGATTGAGTTCGGGCATGATCCGCCGCACCGTTTCAAGCGCTGCTTCACGCGTCAGAGCGGCCATGTCGGCACCGACGAAGCCGTAGGTTCGCCGGGCCAGCTCATCCAGATCGACGTCGGGGCCGAGCGGCATTCCGCGGGTGTGGATTCCAAGGATTTCGCGGCGGCCCGGCTCGTCGGGCACTCCAACGACGATTTCGCGGTCGAAGCGGCCGGGGCGGCGGAGCGCCTCGTCGATCGCTTCGGGGCGATTGGTCGCGGCGATCACCACCGTGTTCTGGCGCGGCTCAATCCCGTCGAGCAAGGTCAAAAGCTGGGCGACCAGCCGCTTCTCTGCTTCTCCGGTGACTTGCCCGCGCTTGGGCGCAATCGAATCGATCTCGTCGATGAAGACGATCGACGGTGCGCTCTTCGACGCCTCCTCGAACACCTCGCGCAGCCGGCGTTCGCTTTCGCCATAGGCCGATCCCATGATTTCCGGGCCGGCGATATGAAAGAATTTGGCCGCGCTTTCGTTGGCGACCGCTCGGGCAAGCAGCGTCTTGCCGGTGCCTGGCGGTCCGTGGAGCAGAACGCCCTTGGGCGGATCGACCCCGAGCCGCTGGAACAGTTCGGGGTGACGCAGCGGAAGCTCGACCATCTCGCGCAGCGCGTCGATCGTGTCGCGCATTCCGCCAAGGTCGTCATAGGTCACGTCGGCGCGACGCTGGGCGTCATTTTCCTTATATTCGACGAGCAGCTCGACCGCCGTCTTGGCATCGATATGGACGATCCCCTTGGGCGCCGCCGACACCACCACCAGCCGCAATTCCTGAAGCGCGAAGGCCGGCGCATTGAGCATCTGGCGGACATGATCGGGCATGTCGGCATTGACCCGCTGATGGCCCGTGGTCGACACCACATCGCCTTCGACCAAAGGCCGCCCGGCAAAGGTGCGACGAAGCGCGTCGGACGATCCCTGCAGCCGGACATTGGGCTGGGCTGGCGCGAACACCACCCGGGTCGCGGGCTTGGACGTCGCCTTTTTGACCTCGACGAAATCGGCCGAGCCGACCCCGGCATTGGCCCGCTGAAGCCCGTCGAGGCGGATGATGTCGATGCCTTCATCCTCGCCATAAGGCCGGATTGCGCGGGCCGCGGTCATGCGCTTGCCGAGGATTTCGATGACGTCGCCCTCGGCCAGGCCGAGGTCCTCCATCAGCTTGTCGGGAAGCCGTGCAAAGCCGCGGCCGCTGTCCGCTGGCGGCAGGCTTGCAACCTGCACCTTGCGGCCCTTGGCCCGCTCGATCGTCTCCGTCTCAGCCATGATTTCTCCTCACCCCCGCCTCCTCACCCGCGGCGCCTGAACGGCTCGGCCGCGACTTGGGTTCAAATGCGCCGGTTTCAATATTTGCGAGGTTTCTAGTATTTTATGGCCCCGGCGATCTTGCGCACAAGCGAGCGCGGAGCGAACCGCGCGCTTGCAGCGCCGACCTTGTTCATCAGCCCCGGGATGACCACCGCGCGGTTCTTGTCGAGCCCGGCGAGCCCGGCCTCGACGACCGGCCCCGATGCCATTGCGACCCGGTCGAACATGCCGTTCCCGCCAAATCCCGCGACGTCGCCAAACTCGGTCCGGGTCGGCCCCGGGCACAGGCAGCTGACCTTGACCCCGTGCGGCTTCAATTCCTCGTGCAGCGCCTCGCTGAAATGGAGGACGAAGGCCTTGGTCGCGAAATATACCGCCATCTTGGGCCCGGGCTGGAAGGCGGCGGTTGAAGCGACGTTGAGGATTGCTCCCGAGCCGCGTTTGATCATATCCGGGACAACCGCCCGGCACAGCTCGGTCAGTGCGCCGGCATTGAGGTCGATCATTCCCCGTTCGCGCTTCGGGTCGAGCTCGGCAAACTGCCCGATCAGTCCAAATCCGGCGTTGTTGACCAACAGCTCGACCGTTTCGCCCGCCGCCGCGATGTCGTCCATCAACTTTGTCGCGGCTTTGGCCTTCGACAGGTCGATTGCAACGACTCGGGCATTGCCCAACTCTTTCGCCAGCGCTTCGAGCCGGTCCTTGCGCCGGGCAACCAGAACCAGCCGATGCCCGCGCTTGGAAAGCTGGCGGGCAAATTCCACACCGAGGCCCGCCGAAGCTCCGGTGACGACGGCGACCTTGCTCAAGCCTTCGACACCGTCGCCTTGACGATCTTGCCGGGCTCGCGCGGCGGTTCGCCGACCGGGAGCGCGTCAATATGTTCCATCCCGCTCTCGACCTCGCCCCACACCGTATATTGCTTGTCGAGGAAGCGGGCGTCGTCGAACACGATGAAGAACTGGCTGTTGGCGCTGTTGGGATCGGATGTGCGGGCCATCGACGCCACGCCGCGGACGTGCGGCTCGTTGGAAAATTCGGCCTTGAGATTGGGCAAATGCGATCCGCTCGATCCGGTTCCGGTGGGGTCGCCGCCCTGCGCCATGAACCCCGGGATCACTCGGTGGAACACGACCCCGTCGTAAAAGCCGCTGTCGGCAAGCTCGGTGATTCGGGCGACATGGCCCGGGGCGAGGTCGGAACGAAGCTTGATGACGACGTCGCCACCGGTTGAAAGATTGAGTGTCAGGCGGTCGCCGTCGGCCATGTTTTGCTCCTTTAGTGATGCGATTGCGTACCGGGATTTAGGTGGCCTGCGCTGCTTGCGCCAGAGGCGTGCCGCCCATAGGAGGACGCTGGCCGGTCCAGTCGAGGGGAGCATCATGTCGGAGAGCGATCACATCGCCGCCGCCCGCCCCCGGGAATCGAGCCTCGTCGTCGACGATGAGGACCGGCTTCGCCCGGCGTTCGTCGACAAGGTCCTCGACGCCGTCGATGCCGGCGATGACGAGACTGCGCGAACCCTGGTTGCGCCACTCCATCCGGCCGATGTCGCCGACCTCATAGAGCTTGCCCATCGCGACGAGCGCGAGGGGCTGGTCAAGGCGCTTGCCGGGATCATCAGCCCCGACGTCCTGGCCGAGATGAACGATTATGTCCGCGAGGGCCTGATCGACGAAATGGAGCCGCAGCAGGTCGCCGACATCGCCGGCCAGCTCGATACCGACGATGCGGTCGCGCTGATCGAGGACCTCGACGATGCCGACCAGCTCGCGGTGCTCGAGCGGATGGAGCCCGATGACCGGGCGGCGGTCGAGGAAGCGCTTGGCTATCCCGAGGAGTCGGCCGGCCGGCTGATGCAGCGCGACCTTATCGCTGTGCCCGAACATTGGACCGTCGGTGCGGTCATCGACTATCTGCGGAGGACCCCCGATCTGGCCGACGACTTCTGGGAAATCTTCGTGGTGTCGGCCGATCACCGCCCGGTTGGGACGTGCAAGCTGTCGATGATATTGCGGACCGAACGCGCCACTCCGGTGAGCCGGATCATGGCGCGCGAGCAGACCCTGATCCCGGTCGATCTCGACCAGGAGGACGTTGCTCTCAGGTTCCAGAAATATGCGCTGGTTTCGGCGGCCGTAATCGACGGATCGGGCCGGCTGGTGGGCATGATCACGGTCGACGATGTCGTCCACATCATTTCCGAGGAAGCCGGCGAGGACGTTCTCCTGCTCGCCGGAGTCGGCGACGAAGGCGATATAAACGAACCCCTTCGGCTGACCGTTCGAACCCGGCTGATGTGGCTGTTGATCAATCTTCCAACCGCAATCCTCGCGGCCAGCGTCGTCGGCCTCTTCAATGGCGAGATCGCCCGCTACGCCTTGCTTGCCAATCTGATGGGCATCGTCAGCGGGATGGGCGGCAATGCCGGGACCCAAACGCTTGCAGTCACCGTTCGGGCAATCGCCACCAACCAGCTGACCAGCTCCAACACCGCGCGGATGATCGGGCGCGAAGTCCGAATCGCCGCGGCCAACGGCGTGGCGCTTGGCCTGCTCGTCGGAATCGGCGCCTTTCTTTTCTGGCACAACCCGCGCCTGGCATTCGTGTTCGGCTCGGCGATCGTCATCACCAACCTCGTCGCCGGGACCGCCGGGGTGCTCGTTCCAATCACGCTCAACCGCTTCCGCATCGATCCTGCGACAAGCTCGGCGGTGTTCGTCACGACCTGCACCGATTGCATGGGCTTCTTCAGTTTTCTCGGCCTTGCAGCGCTTCTTGGCCTTGGCCGCTAAGCATCGTCTTGCCGACGCCGGGCAGGGCCGGTATCGGGTCTTCCAGCAGCAGCGAAAGGGCCAAATCATGACCGCATCCGTTTCCATCGCGATCGACCACAAAGTGGCAGCCCAGGCGATGCTTTCCCACCCCTTCTACCAGGCCTGGACCGATGGCCGGCTGTCGCTCGATACGCTGCGCTCCTACGCCCGCCAATATTACCACCATGTCGAAGCCTTTCCGCAGGCGGTCAGCGCGGTTCACAGCGCCTGTCCCGACCGCGAAGGCCGACGAATGCTTGCCGAGAACCTCGCCGAGGAGGAGGGCATCGATGCCGGCAAGCAGGACCATGCAAGCCTGTGGCTGATGTTCGCCTGCGGGCTTGGCGAGGACGCCGCTGCAGTCCACGGCCAGACGCTCAATTTCGAAACCCAGGCGCTGATCGACACCTTCCGTACCCTGTCGCGCCGCTCCTACGCCTCGGGGCTTGGCGCGCTTTATGCCTATGAAAGCCAGTTTCCGGGGGTCGCCGGGGCCAAGATCGAAGGGTTGATCGACCGCTACGGAATCACCGACGAGCCAACCTTGCGCTTCTTTCGAGTCCACCAGACCGCCGATGTCGAGCATAGCGCGGTGTGCCGCGACCTGCTCGATCGCCTTCCCGCCGAACAGCGCGCCGAAGCGATTGCCGCGGGCGGAGAGCTTGCCGGCGCCTTGTGGAATTTCCTCTCGGGCGTCGAAGCCAGCGCAGCGCTCAACTAACGCTGCCTGCCGCACCCGCTGACGTCGGCCGAGCCGCTCAGGCGGAGCGTGCAACTCGGCCCACCGGACAAGCGCACCGTTGCCGGGCCATCGGCATTGACCTTGGCCGATCCGCTGACATTGGCTTCAACCGTCGCTGCCCCTTGCGCGGTCAGGACAGCGTCGCTGGTTGCAAGGCTTGCGGCCTGCAGGCTCGACACCCCGCGGACCACGCCGGTTAGCTTCGTCGCCTCGCCCGCAAGCTTGGCGGTCGCGGTCCCGATCAGGGTCACGACCAGCAGGTCGACCCGAACCGCCGCGATCTCGACTCCGCCCGACCCCTCAACCGATAAATTGAATTCAAGCCCCTTGACCGTGTCGATGCCGAGCGTCCCCGATCCGGTCAGCAAGGCCGAGCTCAGCTCATGCGT
>JBDSSR010000273.1:0-4736 GCA_039928675.1 Sphingomicrobium sp.
TTGCGCACCGCCGCCGCGGTCGCGCTGTTCATCACGAACACCGCGCCCTGGCGATATGGCGAGCGAAGGCTCTGCACCAGGTCGATGAGCTTGTCGGCGGGATTGCTTGCCGGGAACCCGCCCGCGGTTCCGGTGCCAAGGAACTGCAGCGTGCCCATCGCCCGCGCCGCATCCAGCGCGGCGCTGGTCGGCGACGCCAGGAAGCCGAGCGGCTGGTTGAGCCCGGTGCCACTGACGAACGCCTTGCCCTCGGCTCGTGCGAACTCGGTCGCGATTTCGTTGGCAAGCCACTTTTCGACATCGAACATGGCATCGTCGAGCATCTGCTGCGACGCCGCCGGATTGGCGTAGAGGTCACCCGCCGGCGGAACGATTTCGGTAAAGCTTGGCGTTGCTGTTTCCGGCCGCGCCGCTTCATAAGCCACCCAGCCCGACGGAGTCCCGCCGTTGGTGATCAGCTTGCGGTATCCGGCGGTTCCGACCTTGACCACATTGGCGATGCTTCGAATGGGCGAGATAGCGGTCAGCGTACGGTCGATCGCGGCGTCGATCTCCTCGGGCACGGCATAGCCGCCGATGGCATCGGTCGAACTTCCAATGGCCTTGGTCTCGAGCCCGCTTTCAATCCCGCGCCGGACATATTGGTCGACGAAGCTCGTCGCTGCCGCCGACTTTACCCCGTCGAGAGTGGGCCGCTGCGCAGCGATTGCACCGCTTGCGATCTTGGCCTTGAGCGTCTCGAGCTCGGCCTTGAGCGCCAATATTCCATCGCCATCCTCGAACGCTTCGAACGACTGCTCGAGCGAATCCGCCTTCACTTCAATCATGCTCATGTCTCCCGTGCAAAACTCACAAAAAAAAGCCACGATTTCTCGCGACCTCATCACCGTCTCTTCTTGTCATCCCCGCGAAAGCGGGGATCCCGCTACCTCGTCATCCCGGACTTGATCCGGCACCCGCCTGTTTAAGCCGCTTCAACCGCGTGCACCCGCGCCTTTGGCTGCATCGGGTTCGCAACCAGGCTGACCTCGACCAGATCCAGCGCGATCAGCTCCCGCAACCCGCCAGCGTTTTTCGCCTCGCGCACCCGATAACCAAAGCTCAAACCGTCGACCGTCCCAAGCCCGACCAGCCTTGCGACCCGCACATCGCCCACGCTTGCAATCACTCGAAGCCCGCGCTCGTCCTCGCTCAAATGCTCGATCCGGCCGATCACCGACCCGGCCTTGTGCTGCCACAGCAGCGGGACGTCGCCGCCACCTTCCAGCGCCTTGGAAAACGCGCCCTTGCGGACCATGTCGCCGCCCTTGTCGGGCCGGTCGAACAGCGCCGCATAGCCCGCGAACCGCACTACTCCCCTCCGGTTCAGGGGAGGGGTTGGGGGTGGGGCGGTCGCAATCACGACACCACCAGGTCGGTCAGCCTCAACCTTACCGCGATCCCGATCAGCAGCAGCGCCAGCCCGATCCGCACCAGCCACGTCACCACCGCTCGCCACGCGGTCCGCTTGGCATCGCGCCAGGCACCCAAAAGCTCGCGCAATTCATCCATGTCGCGCCGCGCCCGCTCGTCATCGAGCCCGAGGCTGGCCAATGCCCGCCGCGCGCCCGACTGGCTCGATTCCTCGACCAAGGCCTGCAATGTGATCAGGTCGACGCCGCGTCCCTCGGCCTGCGCCATCAGCGTTGCAAGCACCGCTTCGCCACTCATCGCACCACTCATCGCCCCAATCATTCGGGCGGCCTTTGCGCCTCGAAGCCAAGCATCGTCCGCTTCTCCGCTTCGGTGAGGAAATCCGCCGCGCCGACCTGCGCCCATAGTTTCGCGCGGTCGTCGGCAAGCTCGCTCAACTGGTCGGTATCGACGCTCAGCCGGACCGGCCCGAGCCAGTCGCTCAGCATCGCTTCGATCGCGCCCAGGATCCGGGTCGCCATCGGCAGAACCGTCTGGCGATACAGCGCCCGCCCGGCCTCGCGGGCATTGGCATAGGTCGCGTCGCCGGGCAGCCCGACCAGCACCGGCGGCACTCCGAACGCAAGTGCAACGTCGCGCGCCGCGCCTTCCTTGAGCGACACGAAATCCATGTCGGCCGGGGTCAGGCTCATCGCCTGCCACTTAAGCCCGCCTTCGAGAAGCAACGGCCGCCCGGCATTTCCGGCGCCCGCAAAATCCTCCGCCAGCTCATCCTTCAACCGCTTGAACTGCTCGGCTGAAAGCGCGCTTCCGTCGGCCGGCTCATAGGTCAATGCGCCCGATGGCCGGGCGGCATTGTCGAGCAGCGCCTTGTTCCATTTGGCCGCGCGATTGTGCACCGTCGCCGCCGGACACGCCGCTTCCAGGCAGCCCATGCCATAATGATCGTCGCGCGGGCTCAGCCCCTTGATATGCGCCACCTGGGTCCGAAACAGGCCGTCACGCCGCTCGATCCGGACCGCCTGGCCCGCCGCGCGATAGAGATAGGCGACCGGCCAGCCGCGCTCGTCGCTGACCACGCTGACCCGCTCGGGACGAAGCAAATAAAGCTCGGCCGGGGCATCGGACCCGTCGGCGATCAGCTGGATATAGGCATTGCCGTGGAGCAGCAGATTGGCTGCAATCCCTTCGAGCAGTCCGTCGGCAAGGATCAGCGCCCTTGCCAATCGTGCCGCCGCCTCCCCGCCCGCCGCCTCGCTGCCGTCACCGACCGCGTCGATAGTCAAAGCGCCGAGCAGTCCGGAGACCAGCCGAACCGACCGCTGCCCAACCGGGTTGCGTCGATAGACTTCCTCGAACTGCTCGGCGTAGGAGCGCGCGAACCCTTCCACCGCTGCATCGCTGTACAGCCCCGAGACCGCCCAATTGGGCACATACGGCCTCGCGTCCGCTGGCGCGCTTTTGCGCCCGAACCACCAACCCATCGCTCGCGTGCTCCCAATAAAAAAAGGGCTCCCGAAGGAGCCCTCGAAACGTTGAAAAAACCGTCCAGCCTGAGCCGTCAGACACCCATGATGGCGCGTGCCGCCGAATGCCACGCGGGCGTGTCCCAAAGCATCGTCACCGCCACTGCGACCGGAACATAGATGCCCAGCCAGATCCAATAGGCCTGATGCACCCGGCGATTGCGAACAACGTCCCAGATGAACATCGGCGAGACCGCCGCAAGCAGATAGAAATCGCTCGCAACCGGGCTTACCGGAAACGTCGAGGGCAACCAGTGCATCCGATCGATCGAGGCCACCAGCGGAACCGCCGTCGCCAGGATCATCATCCGTTTATGCAGCCCGCTATTTCCCGCCCTGGCAGTGAGCGCAATCGCGATGAACGTCGCAAACATCAGGCCCGCGGTGATTTGCAACAGCAGAATGTTCTCCAGCAATGGCACCACCGGAGCCAAAGCAGCACGAACCGGCGGCGGTCCGAAATTCGCTCCGCCCCACGCCTGGTAATACATCGTCGGCGCAAGGATCATCCCGACCACCACCAGCGCCGGAACCAGCACGAACGCGGCGATCCCGACCTGCTTGTGAAGCGCTCCTCGCCCCGTCGCTACCATCAATGTCTGCGCCAGCAACAGCAGCAGGAATGTGCCCATCAACACCGCGTGAACATGCAGGATGGGCGGGAACGGCGGCCGTGCGCCAGCCTCTACCATCCCCACCTTCATCATCGAATCCGGAACGAACCCGGCTAGCACGATGACGATGAACCACGCCGCCATGCCAACGAAAATCCAGCGGTCGATCGAATGCGCCCGCTCGGTTCCGCTCAGCGCGTCCGGTCTCCGCTCCGTGACCGCAACCTGCCCAGCAACGCTCGCCATATTCAAATCCCCCTTTGACGCCCCGAGTCTCGTTACGGACCTATCATAACATCCTGATCTTCGGCAGCCCCGATCTGGTCTCGCTCAGCACCGTCATCGCCCAAACCATGGCATCGGCCCTGTCGGGCGATTTGCCCGGACCCTGATAGTCACCGCCGGCGATCATCCCGCCAAGCTCGGCCTCCAGCTCGGCAAAGCGCCCGGCGAGAAATGCCTTCCCAAGCTCGAACTTCAGGGCGATCGGCTCGGCCCTTGCGCATTTGCCCCGGCTGGCATGGACCAGCCGTACTTTCAGCTCGAAATCGGCGGCCTTCAAAACGCTTTCGACCATGTTACCGCCATTATTGGCTTCGGCCACCACCAGGCTCGTGTCCCACCGCGCCGCGGCCGCCGCGACCCGGCTCGACCAGCCCTCGGGCGAAAGCCCGCGAACGCTTGCATCGTCAAGCACGTAAAGCTGCTCCCCGATCGAGCCTGCAACCACGATCCCGCATGCATCGGATCGTTCGCTTGCGCCCGCCGGCGGATCGACCCCGACGACGATCCGGTCGAACTCGTTGCGATCCGGCACCACCGCGATTCGCGCCTTCTGGATCATCTCGATCGTCCACAGCGCGCCTTCGGCATCGCCGTGCAATTCGCCGTCCATCTCCTGCCGCCCGATCCGCGAATTGCCATAGCTCGCGCTCAGCAATTCGATGACGTTCTGCTCGACGTTGACATTGTCGCTGGTCCGCCCGCGTGTCGTGATGGTGAACGAGTCGGCCTTGATTCCATGCAGCAGCGCCAGCGGCTTTGGAGTGGTCGTCACCAGCGCCCGCGGCCGAACCCCGCGGCGAAGGCCGAATTGCAGGTTCATCCAAGCATCCTCCGCGTCGCGCCACTTGGCCAGCTCGTCGCACCAGGCGAAATCATGTTCGGGCCCGCGAAGCCCGTC
>JBDSSR010000274.1:0-11548 GCA_039928675.1 Sphingomicrobium sp.
CTTCCTGTGGGTCGAGCACCGGCGAGGGGAGCGCGCGATGATGCCGCTCGGCCTGTTTTCCAACCGTTGCTTTTCGGGCCTCAACCTCCTCACCTTCCTGCTTTACGGAGCGTTCGCCGCAGCGATGCTGCTGATACCCTATGTGCTGATCAGCAGCGGCGGATATTCCCCGGTGCAGGCGGGCCTGGCGTTGCTGCCCCTGCCGCTCCTGATGACCGCGCTGTCACCGACCATGGGCGGGCTGGTCGCGCGGACGGGCCCTCGCATGCCGCTGTCGATCGGGCCGATCGTCGTCGCGGCGGGAATGGTGCTGTCGCTGCTGGTCGGTGCCCATAGTGGATACTGGACCTCGACCTTTCCGATGATTTTTTTGATGTCGGTTGGAATGACCATCGCGGTCGCGCCGCTGACGGCTTCGGTCCTGGGTTCGGTCGAAGAACAGCACGTCGCCATGGCATCGGGGTTCAACAGCGCGGTCGCGCGCAGCGGGGGACTGATTGCGACGGCCCTGCTCGGCGCAGTGCTTGCAACCAGCGGCAATGCGCTGTTCGCCGGATTTCACCAGGCCATGATGGCTTCGGCCATCGTGGCGGTTGCCGCAGCGCTGGTCGCGCTGACCATGCTCGGCGGTATCAAGGTCAAGAAAGCCGCCTGATCCTCAAGCGTTTTGGGCGATGAACTTTTCCACGACTGGCGCAATCCGATCGCGCCACTTGCCGCCGTTGAAGATGCCGTAATGGCCAACGTCCTTGGCCATGAAATAGTGCTTCTTGGCCTTGGGCAAACCGGTCGCGATGTTGAGCGCGGCCTTGGTCTGGCCAAGTCCGGAAATATCGTCGCGCTCACCTTCGATGGCGAGCAGCGCGGTGTCGCGGATCGCGGCCGGATCGACCAGTCGCCCGCGATGGTGAAGCTCGCCCTTGGGCAGCAGATGGCGTTGAAACACGACGTCGACGGTCTGCAGATAGAATTCCGCGGTCATGTCGCAGACCGAGCGATACTCGTCGTAGAACCGCTGGCTCGAAGCAGCGCTCTCATCGTCGCCATCGACCAGGTGCCGGAACATTTCCCAGTGGCTGACGAGGTGTGAGCCAAGGTTCATAGTCATGAATCCGGCCAGCTGGAGAAAGCCTGGATAGACCTTCCGGCCAGCGCCCGGATAGGTCATCGGAACGGTCGCGATGACATTCTGTTCGAACCAGCTGAACGGCCGCTTGGTCGCAAGCGTATTGACCGCGGTCGGCGCTTCGCGGGTGTCGATCGGCCCGCCCATCATCGTCAGCGATCGCGGACGCCACTTGTTCTTGTCGGCGTTCATCAGCGCGGTTGCCGCAAAGGCCGGGACCGCAGGCTGGCAAACCGCCAGCATATGCGGCCGCTCGCCGGTCTTTTCACCAATGGTTTCAAGAAATTCGATCAGATAGTCGATATAGTCGTCGAGGCTGAAACTGCCGTCCGAGAGTGGCACCAGCTTGGCATCGCGCCAATCGGTCACATAGACGTCGAACCTGGGCAGCAGCCGTTCGATGGTTCCGCGCAGAAGCGTCGCATAATGGCCCGACATCGGAGCGACGACGAGCAGCCGGGGACCCTTGGTCAGCCCTTGGCGATGGAAACGCTTGAGCTGCCCGAACGGCTTGCGAAGCACGATTTCCTCGTGAACCGCGACGTCACGGCCGCGGACATGAACCCGGTCGAGCCCGAATTCGGGCTTGCCGCGCGGTGCCGAGGCGTGAGCGAACACTTCCAGCGAAGCCGCGACCGTAGGTCCCATGGAGCTGTAGCCCCATGGATTTGACGGATTGTTGAGCCACCCGGCTCCCAATCCTGCAAGCTTGCTCGCACCTGCGAGAAACGAGCGTTGAACCTCATAGGCGTCGTAGAGCATCGAACCTCGTGTAACCGCTTGCGGAGAGAAACGGCTGTGGTCGTGCTTGGGTCCGCTGGCAACCCCGTGCTGCGCCGCAGCACGAACGGCGGCGGCGATTGAGGCTGGCGGCCGCGCCTGTTAGTGGCGGCCGATGGCATCCAAGCCCGACAGCCGGCCCAGGGGCCGTTCGCTCAGGAACCTCGGCATGGTCTGGCACTATGCCACGCGCTACCCGGGGCACATTGCGGTCGCCGCGCTGGCGCTGGTGGTTGCGGCGGCGGCGACTTCGGGGGTCCCCTATGCCTTCAAACTGATCATCGACAAGGGCTTCGCGACCGGCGCCGGGACCGGGCAGGACATCAACCGCTGGTTCGAATATCTGCTGCTTCTGGTCAGTGTAATGGCGCTCGCGACCTCGGTCCGTTACTATTTCGTGTCGTGGCTTGGCGAACGGACCGTCGCCGATATCCGCCTTGCGGTGCACCGCAACCTGCTTCGCATGTCACCCGGCTTTTTCGAGGAAAA
This sequence comes from Sphingomicrobium sp., assembly GCA_039928675.1. GTDB lineage: Bacteria > Pseudomonadota > Alphaproteobacteria > Sphingomonadales > Sphingomonadaceae > Sphingomicrobium. Next base: position 2,396 of record JBDSSR010000274.1, read on the forward strand.
TCGCCCGGCGGAAATCACTTCGCGGATCACAGTCGACACCACGATCATCGAACAGGTCGTCGGAACCACTGTCTCGGTCGCACTTCGCAATCTCGTCCTTGGCGTTACCTGCGCTGCGATTCTGTTCGCGCTCGCCCCAAAGCTTGCCGCGATGATGCTTCTGGGCGTGCCGCTGATCATCCTGCCGATCGTCGTTCTGGGGCGCCGGGTCCGCGCCGTTTCAACCCGCAGTCAGGATCGCATCGCCGAGGTTGGAACGGTGACCAGCGAAGTGCTTGGAGCAATGAGGATCGTCCAGGCCTTCAACCAGCAGGGCCGCGAGGCTTCGCGCTTCGCCGAGACCGTCGAGCGCGTCTTCGTAACAGCCAAGCGGCGCATCCTGCTTCGCTCGGTCATGACCGCAATCGTCATCTTCTTCCTGTTCACCGCAATCACCTGGGTCATCTGGCAGGGCGCGGTGGACGTTGCCGCGGGCCGCATCAGCGGCGGCACGATCGCCGCCTTCGTGCTCTACGGCGGCCTTCTCGCCGGGGCGTTCGGGGCGCTGTCCGAAGTTTATGGCGACCTGCTTCGCGCCGCCGGAGCATCCGAACGCCTGTCCGAGCTGCTCGATGCCCGGCCCGACATTGCCGCCCCCGCTTCCCCCGCGGCGCTGCCCGAACCGGCGCGCGGCGAGCTCGTCTTCGATGGCGTCACCTTTCACTATCCGACCCGCGCCGAAGTCTCGGCGCTCAAGCAATTCACGCTGACCGTCAAAAGCCGCGAGCGGCTGGCGGTGGTCGGTCCGTCGGGCGCCGGAAAGACCACAATCTTTCAGCTAGCCGAGCGCTTCTACGATCCCCAGCAGGGCCGGGTGCTGCTCGACGGCGTGGACCTTCGTGACGCCGATCCGGCCGATATCCGCCAGCGCATTGCAATGGTCCCGCAGGACGTCGTGATGTTCGCCGCCTCGGCGCGTGACAATTTGCGCTACGGCAACTGGACCGCGAGCGACGACCAGCTGTGGCAGGCAGCGGGCGATGCCAATGCGACCGAGTTCCTGCGCCAGCTCCCCAACGGCCTCGACACCTTCATGGGCGAGGGCGGAGCACGGCTGTCGGGCGGCCAGCGCCAGCGCATCGCGATCGCCCGGGCACTGCTCCGCGATGCGCCGCTATTGCTGCTCGACGAAGCAACCTCGGCGCTCGATGCCGAAAGCGAGCGGCTGGTGCAGGACGCGCTCGACCGGCTGATGGAGCAGCGCACGACGATCGTCATTGCCCACCGCCTGGCCACCGTCCGGGCCGCGGACCGGATCGTCGTGCTGGAGGCGGGGCAGATCGTCGAAGAAGGAACGCACGCGACCCTGACCAAGAATGGCGGGCTTTATGCGCGACTGGCGCGCCTCCAGTTCGAAGACCGCGCCGCCTGACCTAGCTGCTGGTGGCGCCTGACGGGGATGTTGCAGTCGTGGCCGCGGCTGGCTTGCGCGTTGCAGCCTTTTTGCGAGTCGCGGTTTTCTTGCGGGTCGCTGGCTTCTTGCCGGTCGCCGCTTTCTTTCCGGTCGCTGCTTTCTTGCGGGCGGCCGGCTTCTTGCGAGCGGCTGGCTTCGTAGCCGAGGCCTTGGGCGATTTGGCACTCGGCGCATCGTCGTCGTGCCACCGACCGGACATCACCCGCTGAGCGGCATCGGCGACCGCCTCGGCGATGATTGCGCCAAGCTTGGTGGCGCTGCTCATCATGCTGTTCGCAGCCTGGGAGGCGGTGTCGGCGGCATCTAGCCCGGCGTCACGAATCTTGCGCCGCGCGGCGGGACTGGCGCTGATCGCAGCAGCAGCCGCGGCAAGTCCGGCGGCGAGCATTTCCTTGCTCATCGCGGCCTTGGCCAGCTTGTCGACAGTGGTGTTGCCTGTACCCGAACTTTTCGTCCGGCCAGGGGTATTGCTGGGGGTCTTGCGGGTCGTCTTGCGGGTGGTCTTGCGTGTGGATTTGGCCATCATGTGTCTCCTGTGGTCGCAGAGAAATCGCTTTAGAACCGTAACGGTTCCCGATTCGCGGCACGAGCCTGCAAGTCAAAGCGGCAATTGCAGATATGTTAAAGGGCACCGCTGCGTCTCGCAGCGATGCCCTTCGACATGGTCAGCGGCCGAAGGTGTGGCCGTTCGTCAGCGTCTAAGGCTGGTGAACACCTCTCTCCGACCTCCCTGCTGAACCATGAGACATCGGATCACCTCCTTTCGCTGCGTTGAAGCTGAGCAGAAGATGCAAAGTTGTTGGCTTCAACACAAGTCTTGTAATCGCGACAAACTTCGTCACAATCCGCCGCTTCGCGTTTCAGGCGCGGCAATCCTCGATCACTCGTGAAATATCCCCCCATGCCGGCACGACCAGCGGTTGCTGGCCGCCAGCGGCAACTGCGAACCGGCCGCGGCTGTAGGCGATCGCGTCGAGCAGCGGGTCCCAATTGGAAATCGGCGCATTGAGTCGCCCGGTTGCCGCGTCGAAACCGGCGCCAAGGCTTCGTGACTGGGTGCTGGTCCACACCGCGAGCCCGCCCGACGCCGGGACGGACGCGGCGTTGAACGGCTTTGACAGTGTCACCCGCCGGATCGCCCGGCTGCACTGCAGCCGCAATCGCGGCTGGCTGTTGCGGTCGAAGAAAATGGCCGCGCTTCCGTCACTGGTCGCGCCGTAGCTCCAGCTCCCCGCAACCGGCATTGCGAAGCTTTGGTCGGTAATTGCGCTGGCCGCGGGCGCGGGACCGGCGGTCGGCTGGGCGTGGAGCGGCGCAGCCGCCGGGATGACGATCGCGAGCAGCGCGGCGATGATCCGGTGCATGACGGTCAGCGGCTCAGCTTGTCGACTTTGGCCTGGAGCTCGGCAAGCGCGGCGCGAAGCTCGTCGACGTCGTCGCTGCCGGTTCGAGCGCCCGCTTGAGGTCCGGCCTGAGCACCCGCCTGAGGATCGGGCGAAGCGCCCGCCTGGGCGCCGGCCTTGGGACCAGCGGATTGGGGCTTGGCCGAACCCTTCGCTGCGGAAAAGACCTGTGCAGCACCGCCCAGCATGTCGATGTTGCGCTTGGCCAGATCGGCAAAAACAGTCCCGCCAAACGCCTCGCGCGCAGCGCTCTGGTTGCGCTGGAACGCCTCCATCGCAGCTTCGAGATATTGGGGTACGAAGGTTTGCATCGAATTGCCGTAAAGGCCGATCAGCTGCTTGAGGAAATTGATCGGAAGCATCGTCGAGCCGCGCGATTCCTCGTCGACGATGATCTGCGTCAGGACTTGCCGCGTGATGTCCTCGCCGCTCTTGGCATCGACCACTTCGAACTCACGGCCCTCGCGAACCATTTGCGAAAGCCGGTCAAGGGTGATGTAAGCCGAGCTGTCTGTGTCATACAGACGCCGGTTTGCGTACTTCTTGATCGTCACCTTGCCCGAAGACTTTGCCATGAACCGCTCCCGAAACGCGAAACGCGGCTTACTACCGGAAGCGAGTGCACCGCAACATGAACCGGCGGCGCAGCATGCGCCGCGTCCGCTGCCACTGTTCCTCGAACTGCTCCGCGAAGCGTCCGAACGGGACCCCGCGATCGCGCGCGACGCGCTTGCCGGGCTTCGCGCCTACACCAGTGCGCAGCGCCTCCCGCGGGTCGAGGAAAGGCCCGAAACGGCCCGGATCGGCGGCGTCGTGGTTCGCGATTACGGAGGCACCGGGCCACCCGCGCTGCTCATCCCCTCGCTGATCAATCCGCCGCGGATTCTCGATCTCGACAGCCGCGTATCGCTCGCCGCGGCAGTCGCCAAAATGGGCCGCCGCTCGCTGTTACTCGACTGGGGAAACGTCGATTCGCGAGCGACCTTGTCGGTCGGTGAGCATGTCGAACAGCTGCTTGTCCCGCTGCTTAGCAGGATCGGCGAGCCGGTGGCGCTGATCGGTTATTGCCTCGGCGGGACGATGGCGGTCGCGGCCGCCGGGCTTGCCCGCTGCGAGCGTTTGGTGACGCTTGCCGCGCCGTGGCACTTTGCCCGCTATCCCGATCGGTCGAGAGCCGCGTTGATGGACATGTGGGTGCATTCGAGGGCTGCCGCGAAAAGCCTTGAAGCGCTTCCGATGGAGGTGCTTCAGGCCGCCTTCTGGTCGCTCGACCCCGAGCGAACCGTAGGCAAGTTCGCCCGGTTCGGTCGATTGGACCCGGCAAGTGCCGAGTTCCGCCGGTTCGTCGAGCTTGAGGACTGGGCCAATGAAGGCGAGGCCCTGCCCTATTGCGCCGCCCGGGAATTGATCGAGGACCTGTTCGGACGCGACCTTCCTGGCCGCGGCGAATGGATCGTCGGCGGAACCGTCGCCCGGCCAGCCCCCGATCTGCCGACGCTTCATATCCTTGCCGGCCACGACCGGATTGCGCCGGCGGACACCGCTCCGCCCGGACTCTCGGTGGAAATCGCTTCGGGTCATGTCGGGATGGTCGTCGGCTCGGCCCATGCCGAGCTTCATTCGCTGCTAAAAGACTTTGTCACGCCTTGCCGCTGATAATCGCCGACGCTAAGTCGCCCCGACGCACCCGTAGCTCAGCTGGATAGAGTGGCGCCCTCCGAAGGCGTAGGTCACAGGTTCGAATCCTGTCGGGTGCGCCAACCTTCAATCTCAATCCCCCGATCTCAATCTAGCGGCGGCTTACCCCGGTCCGGTCAAGCTGAGGGTACAGTTGAGGCCGCGGCCACCTGACTGACTCTCGCGATCGCGGCTCCGAGCGCGACCGTGGTGAACGGCTTGAGCAGCACTTCGACGTCATCGAGGCCGTCAAGGATCGAATCCTTTTCCGCATAGCCGGTGATGATCAGTGCCGGAACTCCCGGGCACATCAGGCGGACTTCGCGCAGAAACTCGGTCCCGGATAGCTGGGGCATCGCATAATCGCTGATGATCAGGTCCCACTCGCACTGTCCGCCGCGCAGTTTTGCAAGGGCCTCGGCGCCGCTGCTTGCCTGTTCGACGAGGTGCCCGAAGTCCTGGAGGACTGCAGCGGTAGTGTCGCGAACCTCATTATGGTCGTCGACCAGAAGCACGCGCAGGGTTGGCGTTTTGCCCTCTGCCGCCGGTTCGTCGGCTTGAACGGTCTCGGCATGACTGCCTGCCGGAGCGCGCGGCAGAAGAAGCGTCGCGACGGTGCCGCGATCAAGCTCGCTTTCGATCCCGAAGGACCCTTCCGACTGATTGGCAAAGCCATAGACCATGCTTAGCCCAAGACCGCTGCCCTTGCCCTGCTCCTTGGTCGTGAAGAACGGCTCGAGCACCTTTTCAAGGACGTCGGGCGCAATCCCGCTGCCATTGTCGCTGACCGCCAGCCGGACATAGTCGCCGGCTGGAAGGTCCGAGGGATTGCCGCTGGAAATCACCAGATTATTCGCAGCGATCGTCACCAGCCCACCGGCCGGCATGGCGTCGCGGGCGTTGATGATGAGGTTGATCAAGGCGAGCTCGAGCTGCGACTGGTCGGCAAAGGCCTCCCACAGGCCGTCTTCGAGCTGCCATTCGATCTCGACCAGCCCGCCAAGCGTGTGCGTCAGGAGGTCCGACACCGCATCGCGAAGCGCGCTCAGCTCGATCGGGCGCGGCATCAGTTTCTGGCGCCGGGCAAAGGCCAGCAGTCGCCGCACCAGCTCGCTGCCCTGTTCGGCGGCGCGCTTGGTCATGCCCAGAATGCGCTGCTCGTCCTCGGACAGGGTGGCACGCCGCTCGATCAGTCCGACTCCGCCGATGACCGCCGCAAGCAGATTGTTGAAATCGTGGGCAATCCCGCCCGTCAGCTTGCCGATGGCATCCATCTTCTGGGCCTGGATCAGCTGATTTTCGAGGCTTCGCTGCTCGCTGATGTCGGTCAGCGTTCCGGCAAACTCGATGGGTTGGCCATCGGCGTCGCGAAGCAGAACGGCCTGGTCGAGGAAGTGTTTGTATTCGCCATTGGCGCACTGCCAGCGATATTCGATCGACGAGCCTCCGCTGGCGCGCCGGCTATCGATCGCTGCGAGCACCCGGTTGCGATCATCGGGGTGGAGCCGATCGCCCCACAAATTGGGTTGCGCTTCCACATCGGCCTTTGCGAAACCGGTAATTGCGTGCAGGTCACCGCTGACATAATTTTGCCGGCGCGGCCCCTTCTCGTGAGGCTCCAGATACAGAACCATCGGCAGCGACTGGATAATCGCGGCCTGGCGCTGCTCGGCCCGGCGGAGTTCCTGCTCGGCATGAAGCCGCTCGGCATTGGCGCGAAGATTTGCGTCGAGAAGCGCCTGTTCGCGACGCGCCTTGCGCTCGATTTCCTTGGTCTTTTCGAACAGGTCCACGAACACCGCGACCTTGGACCGAAGGACAATCGGGTCAACCGGCTTGAAGACATAATCGACCGCGCCCATCGAATAGCCGCGAAGCAGATGCTCGGCTTCCTTGTTGACCGCCGACAGAAAGACGATCGGGATGCCCTTTGACTGTTCACGGTTGCGGATGATCTGGGCGGTTTCATAGCCGTCCATGCCGGGCATGTAGACATCCAGCAGGATCACTGCGAACTCGCCCTTCAGCAGGTGGCGAAGAGCCTCCTCTCCCGATCGTGCAAGAACGACTTCGCCGAGATCCTCGAGGACCGTTGCGACCGCCAGCAGGTTGCGATCGTCATCGTCCACCAGAAGAACGCGCGCGCGATCGCTGTCAGCCTCGGCCATTGTCTGGCCGCCGTCGCGGGCCTGCACCGGGATTTCTCCGACGGGTCCGTTCATCCTTATTCCGCGGCTTCCAGCGGCACTTGCACAGCCGCCGTTGCGGCACCTTCACGACTGCGCGCAACCCACACTCGAAGGAGTGCAAGCAGAAGCTCGATATCGACCGGCTTGGCGATATAGTCAGAAGCGCCCGCGTCGAGGCACTTCTCGCGATCACCCTTCATCGCCTTGGCCGTGACGGCGATGAGCGGAAGCCCCGCAAGCTGTGGACGGCGGCGAATCTGGCGCATCGTTTCATAGCCGTCCATGTCCGGCATCATGATGTCGATCAGGCCGACATCGACCCCTGGCGTCTGCTCGAGGATCACAATGCCGTCCTTCCCGCTCTCGGCGTGGACAACTTCCACGTCGTGGCTTTCAAGAACGCTGGTCAGCGAGAAAATGTTGCGGATGTCGTCGTCGACGATGAGCACCTTGGCACCGGCAAGCTCCTGCAGCGGCCGCACCGCGGCATTCGGTGTTGCCAGCGACTTTTGCGACGGCTTGTCCGACGACTTGCGCTTGGCGGCCTTGCCGGTCTCGGTGCGCAACGCCTTGAACACCCGCACCAGCTCTGAATGCTCAGCCGGTTTCTCGGTCACTCCGAAAGCACCCATTGCCAGCGCCGCGCCGCTCCGATCGGCACCGGAAATGACGTGGATCGGCAGGTGGCGGGTTTCCGGGTCGTGCTTGAGCAGATCGAGCAGCACGAAACCATCGATGTCGCTCAGCCCGAGATCGAGCGTGATCGCACCTGGCTGAAGCTTGCGCGCCATGTTGAGGGTGCCCGCCCCGGCCGTCGAAACGACTCCCTTGAGCCCGGCCTCATGAGCGGTATCGAGGAGGATAGAGGCGAACGTCGGGTCGTCCTCGACGATCAGCACGAACGGCTCCTTGCCAAGGTCATCGCGGTCGTCATTGACGTCGAAACCGATCGCCAGAGCGGTCGGTACCATCGCTCCGCTATTGTCGTAGCGGGCCGAGGTCCCGCCGATCGCCGCGGTGCTTTCGACCGACGCCTCGAGCGGGATGTAGAGAGTGAAGGTCGAGCCCTCGCCCGGGTTTGAACGGACCTGCAGCTCGCCCCCGAGCAGCCTTGCGATTTCGCGGCTGATCGACAGTCCAAGGCCGGTCCCGCCATATTTGCGGCTGGTCGTTCCATCGGCCTGCTGGAACGCTTCGAAAATCAGCTTCTGCTTGTCCTTGGGAATGCCGATGCCGGTATCGGTGACCGCAATCTCGATCGCTCGCTCGGCCGTGTTGAGCACCGGGTGCGACGCGCTCCATCCCTTGCTCGCCGAACCGACGCTGAGCGTCACTCCGCCCTTCGAAGTGAACTTGAACGCGTTCGACAGCAGGTTGAGGACGATTTGCTGGAGCCGCTTCTCGTCGGTCAGGATGGTCTGCGGAAGCTTGCCGTCAAACCGAACGTTGAAGTCGAGTCCCTTGTCGGCGGCAAGCTGGCGGAACGTCCGTTCCATATGCTGCCGGAGGTGGTTCATCGGCATTTCGCCGACCTCGATCGTCACCGTCCCGGATTCGATCTTCGACAAGTCGAGGATGTCGTTGATGAGGTTGAGAAGGTCGGAACCCGCCGAATTGATGGTCCTCGCGAATTCGACCTGCTTGTCGGTCAGATTGGCCTGTGCATTGTCGGCCAGAAGCTTCGACAGGATGAGCAGCGAATTGAGCGGCGTGCGAAGCTCGTGGCTCATGTTGGCAAGGAATTCCGACTTGTACTTGGACGTAAGAGCGAGCTGTTCGGCCTTATCCTCGAGCGCCCGGCGCGCCAATTCGATTTCGAGGTTCTTGGCTTCGACCTGCCGCTTCTCGTTTTCGAGGAGCTGCGCCTTTTCCTGAAGCTCCTCGTTGGTCGCGTGAAGCTCCTGCTGCTTGCGAGTGAGCTCGGTCTGGCGAGCCTGAAGCTCGGTGGTCAGGAGCTGTGACTGCTTGAGCAGGCCCTCGGTGCGCATAGTCGCAGCGATGGTGTTCAAGACGATCCCGACCGATTCTATCAGTTGGTCGAGGAAGGTCTGGTGGGTTTCGTTGAACTCGCTGAACGAAGCGAGCTCGATCACCGCTTTGACTTCGTCTTCGAACAGGGCCGGCAGGATGTTTACGTTGGCCGGCGGGGAATGGCCAAGCCCGGAGCCGATCCTGATGAAGTCAGGCGGAACGTCCTTGAGCAGGATCGGACGCCGGTCCGCCGCTGCCTGGCCGATCAGCCCCTCGCGAAGCTCGAACTTCTGCTTGAGCTGGTCCGGGTTGTCGGCGCCATAGCTTGCAACGAGTTCAAGCCTGGTTTCATCCTCGTCGCGATTGGTGACGTAGAACACGCCATATTGCGCGTTCACCAGCGGAGCGAGTTCGGACATGATGAGGTTCGAAACGGTCGCGAGGTCGCGCTCGCCCTGAA